>CALLXF010000041.1 GCA_938015805.1 uncultured Saprospiraceae bacterium
ATTCCATTCTGATTGTCATTTAAGTTCATATTCAAATGCCTCTTTTTCTTTTGCCTTGAAGCAAAAGAAACAAAAATTCAAGACTGTTTTGATTTCTTAACGCTCCTAAATCCTTAAAATCCTAAACAAAATAAACTCGCATGAACAGCTGATTCTCAAATTATTAATTATACTATCCCATTGGCATATCTTATTCTCAGTATTCTAAGTTTTGCTCAAACACTATTTTGTTTTTAACGGATTTTAAAAATTTATCCACTAAAATCAAAAAGGTCAATCCTTGCATAACTTAGGAGTATACCTAGCATTTAATCACTCAACCATTCTGAATAACATAGAGCCAAAATTATTTTGTAAGCTTAACAAAAATTTGCCAAAACCCCGTTACTATATTTCCACATTTCCCAAAACATACATTCATTATATTTGTTGATCTTTTGTAATCACAAGTATGAACGTTCAAAATTTATTATCCAGAGCTTTAGAGCTAGATTTTCTTTCAATCGAAGAGGGAGTTTTTCTTTTTGAAAACGCAAGTACGACAGAGCTGATGTTTACTGGAAATCTCCTTCGACAGTACCATGTGCCTAATAATATCGTAACCTGGATCATAGATCGTAATAGTAATACTACTAATGTTTGTATTGCCAATTGTAAATTTTGCAATTTCTACAGACGTCCTGGACATGAGGAATCTTATATCACTGATATCCCTACCTATAAGCAAAAAATAGATGAACTTTTTGAGTATGGAGGGGAGCAGTTATTATTACAGGGGGGGCATCATCCGGATCTAGGACTAAAATTTTATTGTGATCTTTTTAGCGAACTAAAGTCTTTATATCCTACCTTAAAGCTACATGCTTTAGGACCACCAGAAATTGCTCATATTGCAAAGTTAGAGGGGGTACCCCATCTAGAAGTATTACTGGCCTTAAAAAAATCAGGTTTAGATTCTCTACCAGGAGCAGGAGCGGAAATATTAAATGATAGAGTACGACGACTGATTTCTAAAGGTAAGTGTGGAGGAGCAGAATGGCTCGATGTTATGAGAGCTGCTCATAAAGCTGATCTGACTACATCTGCCACGATGATGTTTGGGCATATAGAAACTAACTATGAGCGGATGGAACACCTCGTATGGTTAAGAGAAGTCCAAAGCGAAAAACCAGAAAATACAAATGGTTTTCTAGCTTTTATTCCTTGGCCATTTATGGATGAGGATACAATACTAAAAAGAATCAAGCGAGCTAGAAATACTTGTACAGGTGATGAATATATCCGTATGATTGCAATGAGCCGGATTATGCTTCCTAATGTAAAAAATATACAGGCATCGTGGCTTACCGTAGGTAAAAAAACAGCTCAGATATGTCTGCATGCTGGAGCAAACGATTTTGGATCGATAATGATAGAAGAAAATGTAGTTTCCGCAGCTGGTGCAGCATTCCGATTTACCGCTCAGGGAATACAAGACTCTATAAAAGAAGCAGGATTTACTCCCCAACTCAGAAATCAAGAGTACGAATATCGAGAACTTCCTAAAAATATTAAACAGCAAGAATTAAATCGAGCAGAGTTAATCGTGGACTAATTTAAAATCAACTAAACACAAAATCATAATACCAGATGGAAGGCATTTTTGAGAAGGCTCAAGTAGCTGCAGATTTTATATCAGAAAAAATACAGCAGATTCCAGAAACTGCCATTGTACTCGGAACAGGATTATCAGATATAATAGATGAGGAATTACAAAATATACCTTATAGATCCATTCCTCATTTTCCATCGAGTACTGTTATCGGACATAGAGGTCAGCTGATTATCGCAAAAATAAATGGTAAAGAGGTGCTCGTATTATCTGGAAGATATCATTACTACGAGGGGTATTCCACAGCACAAGTCAGTTTCCCAGTCCGTGTATTAAAAGCACTCGGTATAAAAAGACTGATTGTTACTAATGTAACTGGAGGGCTTAATGCAAATTATTCTGCCGGAGATATTGTTTTTGTGGAGGACCATATAAATCTCCTTCCGGAAAATCCACTACGTGGACAAACGGATTCTAGACTGGGTATCAGATTTACAGATATGTTACATGCTTATGATGTTACGCTATTGGCGAAAGCCAAAGAAATCTGTACCGCTCAAAATATAGATTTTAAAACAGGAGTATATGTCTGTCTCCAGGGACCTAGTTTAGAAACTCGAGCAGAGTATAAATTTCTGCACACTATCGGTGGTGATATGGTCGGTATGTCTACTGTTCCAGAAGTGATCGTAGCTAAGCAATGTGAGATTCCTACTATCGTCATGTCATGTATCTCTAATGTGTGCTACCCCATAGAAAATATTACAGAGACTACTGTAGAAGAAGTCATAGAAGTAGCTAAAAAAGCAAGCCCGAAAATGGGAGCCATCATAAATGAGCTGGTGTAAATTATAACAACTTAAATGAGCAAATCTAAAGAATCGAAGTTTATAGAAGTCATCAGTGCTAGGGAAAATAATCTTAAAGATGTCTCAGTAAAAATCCCTCGGAATAAACTAGTAGTGATTACAGGAATCTCTGGAAGTGGAAAATCATCTCTAGCTTTTAACACTATTTATGCAGAAGGACAGCGTAGATATATAGAAACTTTTTCCTCCTATGCTCGACAGTTCCTAGGAAAAATGGATCGACCAGATGTAGAAAAAATAGATGGCCTTAGTCCTGTAATTTCTATAGAACAAAAAACGACTGCATGGAATCCTAGATCTACAGTAGGAACGACTACAGAGATTTATGATTTCCTAAGATTACTGTATGCTCGTATCGGAGAGGCTTATTCTCATATGACTGGGAAAAAAATGACTCAGTATACAGAGGTTCAGATTTTACAAAGTATCCTCAAAAAATTTAAAGGAAAAAAAATAGTTCTACTATCTCCCGTCGTTAGAGCAAGGAAAGGCCACTACCGCGAACTCTTTGAGCAAATCAGAAAAAAAGGATATACAAAAGCTAGAGTAAATGGGGAGATCGTGGATCTTATGCCAGGCTACCAACTGGATCGATATAAAACCCATGACATAGAAATTGTGATCGATCGCATTTCTATTTCTAAAGATAAGAAAGAACGAGTAGCCCAGTCCCTAACCATGGCCCTTAACCAGAGTAACGATTTTATTTTTGTTATGGATCACGACTCTAAGGAAGTTTTTCCATACAGTAAAAAATTAATGTGTGCCGACTCTGGTATCTCCTACGAGGAACCCTCTCCTAATTCCTTTTCTTTTAATTCGCCTTATGGAACGTGTCCAGAGTGTAAAGGTCTAGGATTATATAATCAGGTGATCTACGAAAAAGTTATTCCTGATGATAGTAAAAGTATAAACAAGGAAGGTATTGTGCCTTTTGGCGAAGTGAGAGATAATCTTACTTTTAAACAATTAAGAGCTATCGCTAAGCGATATAAGTTTAGTTTCTCTACTCCGATAAAAGATATCCCTAAAGAAGCGATGGATATTATATTGTATGGTGGTAATGATAGCTTTGGGCATAGTAAAGCCTATGGACAACATGACCTAGTCTATAACCTTGCAAATGAGGGACTCTTTAATATGATCGGAAGATGGTTTAGAGATTCCTCTTCTGAGAAAATTAGAAAGTGGGCAGAGGATTTTATGATGGTAAAAACCTGTCACGAATGTGAAGGATATCGTTTAAAAAAAGCTTCTCTACATTTTAAATTAGGAGAAAAACACATCGGTCATCTTGCCACCATGGATTTATCAGATCTCATGGTATGGATGGAAAGCATAGATAAAAAATTAGATAAAAAGCAATTGGCTATAGCCAATGAAGTACTAAAAGAAATAAAATTACGTCTCGGATTTTTACTGGAAGTAGGCCTCGATTACCTAAGTCTAAATAGACCGACACGTACGCTTTCAGGAGGAGAATCTCAGCGTACTCGGCTAGCCACACAGATCGGGTCACAGCTCACTGGAATTACATATATAATGGATGAGCCATCCATCGGATTGCATCAGCGTGATAATCAGCGACTGATCAAAGCTTTAAAAAATCTGGCCACTATAGGCAACTCTGTACTAGTAGTAGAACATGATAAAGATATCATGCTGGCATCAGATTATATTATAGATTTAGGTCCAGGAGCAGGAAAATTAGGAGGAGAAGTAGTAAGCGAAGGAACTCCTGCAGCATTTAAAAAAAATGGGAGTATCACCGCTCAGTATCTCTCTAATAAGATGCGGATCGAAGTACCAAAAAAACGACGAAAAGGAACGGGTAAAAAAATTACTCTCAAAAATGCAACAGGAAATAATCTGAAAAATGTATCTGTAGATATTCCATTAGGAAAACTTATCTGCGTGACAGGTGTATCGGGAAGTGGTAAATCTTCACTCATTAATAACACCCTCTACCCCATCCTAAGATCTCATTTCCATAAGGCCATCGATCGATCCTTACCTTACGATAAAATAAAAGGAATCGATCTAGTAGACAAAGTCATAGAAATCGATCAGTCGGCAATAGGCAGAACACCTCGATCTAATCCAGCAACTTATGTAGGCGTATTTTCTTATATCAGAAACCTATTTACTAATCTTCCAGAATCAAAAATTAGAGGATATAAAGCGGGACGTTTTTCTTTCAATGTAAAAGGGGGACGGTGTGAAGTATGCGGCGGCGGTGGTATGAGAGCCATAGAAATGAACTTCCTTCCAGACGTATTAGTCAAATGCGAAAAGTGCATGGGAAAACGCTATAATAGAGAAACACTGGAAATATTATATAAAGGAAAAAGTATTTCTGACATACTCAGCATGACTGTAGAAGAAGCTACTGAGTTTTTTAAACACATCCCATCCATTTTTAGAAAAATGAAAACCCTCAAGGATGTAGGACTAGGGTATATAACACTAGGTCAACAGGCTACAACTATATCTGGTGGAGAAGCACAACGAGTAAAACTCTCTTTGGAGTTATCAAAACGGGACACCGGAAACACCTTGTACATTTTAGATGAACCAACAACGGGGTTACACTTTGAAGATATAAAACATCTGATATTTGTATTAGATAGACTCGTAGATAAGGGAAATACAGTGGTTGTCATCGAACATAATATGGATGTTATAAAAGTAGCAGACCATATTATAGACTTAGGACCAGAAGGAGGTCGCGG
>CALLXF010000042.1 GCA_938015805.1 uncultured Saprospiraceae bacterium
CTGACACAGCTTTTTCCCATGTCGATTTTGTACTTACATCGTGCTGCATATTCTTTTTTAAACCATTCTGCTATTGCAGGAGTAGCATACATGCCCATGTGATAGACTGCGATAAATCCTTTTTGGTTCGCGAGATTTGCAAAGGGTAGCGGTGTATCTTTTTTACAATGGTATCCATCTGGATACGTTCTAAGCGGTACATGATAAGATGGCATGCCGTAACTCATTCCTTCTTCAAAACCTTTAGGAAGATTTGCTTTAATAATTTTTCTTAGTTTCTTAAAAGCTGCTTTTCTATCTTCTGGTATTGCAGCAATATATTCTGTTACAGTTGTAGGTTTTGACATAAAAAGATCTATTTAAAAACAAATATAAGATGGATTATAATAATGGAACAATTGCATTATGTCATTTAGTTAATTAGGCTTTAAGTTTTGTATATTGAAAGTATAAATCAAGTTGTACCATTACAAAACATACATATGATCAAACGTTCTTATTTTCTGCCACTTATGTTTATTTTTTTAAGTATTGTCACAGTGCAATCACAAGATATAACGGTACAGACTTTTAATTATAATTCTGAAACCAGAGATACTGTAATACAGTTTCCTGATGTAGATCATAATAACTGGGAGAAAATCATTATGCAATATTCTATGCGTTGCAAGGATGGGCTTGTTTCTCCGCCGGTGCAAGGTCAGACAAATATTGGATGTGGAGAGTGGGATTATTCTTGTAATACTTACATTGAAGATTCGACCCAAGTCGACTCCCTTTATCGCGTCTCTCCAGATTTTGTAATTTCTAATTTTGACGAATCAGAATTTAATTATTCTGAATCTCCCACATACACTTATTACCAATCTACTTTTAAAGATGTAAATATAAATGGAGTTACTAATGAGATCATTCATGATGTGCTCAGTTCTGACACTGCGTCAGATATTTATCTAGGAGCTACCGGCGAGAGAAAACGATTTCAGTTTGAGTGGAGTAGAGAAGATTTATTGGCTAGTGGCTTAACTGCCGGATCAGTAAAAGGGTTGCTATTAAATGTTATTAGTGGAACGGGTACGTTTAAGAACTTTAAAGTACGTCTACGTAATGGACAGGATGGTACTAAAGTATGTTTCTCTCATAATGATTTTAAAGAAGTATTTTATAACAATGTAACAATCGATGCATCTAACAATAAGTTAGTTTTTTACGATGATTTTTTATGGAACGGATCTGATCCGATTCATGCAGATTTTTCTTTTGAGATAGAATCGAGTGATCTAATGATAGATGCTGCTATGACAGCCGACGCTAAATTGATAAACGCATCTACTAATAGTGCATTGCAAGTAAATGGACAAGGGGCCATTAGAATTGCTGAAGATTTTTCTAGTATCTCTACTCAGATTACGATAAGTGCATGGACTCGCGGATCAGACGCTTTACCTATTGCTACTACCTTTTTAGAAGGAATAGATACTGATGGAAACCGACAATTAAATGTGCATTTACCTTGGAGCAATAGTCAGATTTATTGGGATTGTGGTGGAGTAGGTGCAACTTATGATCGCATAAATAAAACGGCCAATGCGGAGGACTTTAAAAACAAATGGAATCACTGGACATTTACTAAAGATGCAACCACAGGAGAAATGTTTATATACCTAAATGGTAATTTATGGCATGGAGGATCTGGAAAAGTAAACACTATAAATCTAGATACTTTAGTTATCGGAGCTTCTTCTGGAACACGCAGTTACTTTGGAGATATTGATGATGTAAAAATTTGGAATAGAGCTTTAACTGGAGTAGAAATTAGAGATAATTATTGTGGAAATATAGATCCTAGTGATGCTAGCTTAGTATTGCATTATGACTTTAATAATATTCAAGGAGGAGTCGTATCAGATAAATCGCCTAATGGATATGATGCTGAGATTATAGGTGATGTATGGCAGTTTGATGAGTTTCCGAGAGACATCAAATTGTATGAGTCTCGAGAAAATTATATTCCAGGTATAGAAATATTGACTGGAGATTATGATATTGAAATAAATGATCATATTGCTTTAGATTCTGTGATCAATATTCCCCATCAAGTAGATGAATATGTCTTAGATGGAACCGATAGGATTCTAGGATCATCGTCTACTTACTTTTTAGGAGGAGACATGCCGATTTATGACGAGCAAGGAAATCTCACTGGAACTATCACGACAGATATAGATGGAACTATTGTTATAGGCGAATTAGAGCACTATACCAAGACTCCTATGAGAATGGAAATTATGTCTTTTGTTACGCCCTACGGAATAAATTTAGACTTAGGATGGGAAGGAAAAACTTGGACATTTGATGTAACTGATTTTGGTCCGATCTTAAAAGGTGATAAAAGAATTTACTTGACTAGGGGAGGACAGTGGCAAGAAGACATGGATATTAAATTTTTATTTTATGAAGGGACTCCAGTAAGAGAAGTACATTCCATCCAGCAGATATGGCCAGTAACCTCCGAGTCCTATACAGTTATCCAGAATGATCAAAAATTTGAACCGCGGTTATTAGCGAAAGAATCAGATATAGAATCTGTAGTGGTTAAAACAACGATTACCGGACATGGACAAGAAGGGGAATTTATTCCCAGAAACCATCATATAAAATTAAATGGTACTCCATTAGAGTGGACGGTATGGACGGAATGTGCCGATAATCCGATTTACCCTCAAGGAGGTACATGGGTATATGATCGGGCAGGCTGGTGTCCGGGTGCTGCTTCTGATACTAAGGTGTTTGATATCTCTGGCATATTTGGATCGGAACCTATAGAAATAGATTACGGGGTAAATATAGCCTCTGGAGATAGTCGATATATAGTTAATTCTCAAGTAGTAAAATATGGAGCTCCTAACTTTGCTAATGATGCCACGTTAGAGGATATTATAAATCCTACTAGTAAAATCGAACATGGACGATATAATTCTAACTGCGGTAAACCGACAGTGATTATAAAAAACACTGGGTCTCAAGTATTAGAATCTGCAACTATTGTTTATGGTGTTGTCGGTGGAGTATCGCAGACCTATGAATGGACTGGAAATTTAAATTTTTTAGCAACTCAGGAAATAGAATTAGACTATCTACCTATTTTGGGAATGAGTACAGAGGAAGAAATATTTTTTGCAAGAATAGAATCACCTAATGGAGTTACTGACGAGTATCCAGATAATAGCGAGATGCAATCCGATTATGTACCTGTGGATGAACTAAGCACAGATGTAGTTATAAATTTCCGAACTAATAATAATGTTAACGAAACCAGCTATAGAGTTTATGATGTACATGGAACAGAAATTCTAAATAGAATAGCATCAGGTCTTCAGGCAAATACTACTTATTATGATACTTTAAGAAATTTAAATGGTTGTTATCGAATAGAAGTAATAGACACAGGTGAGAATGGATTAGACTGGTGGGCAAATGCAGCCGGTGGGGTAGGATATATCAGAGTCAAAAGCCTTGACGGTAGCTTTTTTACGATCGCTGATGATTTTGGAAGTATCGTGGAGTATAACTTTGTAGCGGGCACTGTGTCTAATACCCATAATGTGGAGAATGATGTAAACATAGAATTGTTTCCTAACCCAGCTGGTAAATATGTTCAGCTTATTGCGGAGGGATTACATCATCCAACTTTAATCCAAATGGTAGAGCAGTCTGGAAAACAAGTAAAAAATATTCCGTTAAATGGAATAGATAAAAATATCCATCAGTCGATTTATATAGATGATCTCGTATCAGGAATGTATTACGTTAGAATATATGATAGTAATGGGGTGATTACTCGGAAGTTAGTAAAGATGTAGACATTGTCTGGATATGAAAATTAGAAAAGGGAAAAGGAGACATTAGCTTTTCTCTTTTGTTTTGAATTACAAACCAGTTGGTTGTTTTATTTTTTGATCTGATAAATCACCTAGTCTAAGATTTAATCCTAATGAGCCTTGTCTAGAGAGGCTATTAAAATTAGATTGATCTTTTTTTAAATTTCTGAGATTATAACTGATACCCATAGATATCTCTATTCCTATTCTATCTATAATCGGTATTTTTAGAAGTTTACCGAGACGATAGGAATATTGCAAACCAGTCATTACTATAGGAATGACCGTATTATATTTATCGATTTGTTCTGTAGCCTCCCAGTTATGAACAAAGCGGTTAGATTCTCTGCGTCCGACTCTTATGGTACTATTAGTGTTAAACAATACAAGAAGGGAACTCTTGATACTCAGATTTTCAAAAGTTTTAAAGAGTAAAAAATTGGAGTGAATTCCTAGACCTAAGTACATGGAACGTTCTACTGAAGTATAGCTATGTAATAATGTAGAATCTAAAACATACGCTCCATTAATATATTCACTAGGCCATCTATAGTTATTACTAGATACTTCTGATTTAGTGCTTACATAATGCAGACTACCTGAGACGGCGTTTTTAGTATTTAAGATACGAGTGTAATAAATAGAAGCATCCGCTAAACCATAACTATAATAAGTGTACTGATTTGCATTTGGATCTATTTCTGGTATGGCACCACTTCCGTTTCCACCTAACGTTATCTGTAAATACGACTGACAAAAAAGAGAGCAGCTCAATAAGAGAAATGCAAAGATAGCTATTGATTTTTTCATGGATGATCGTGGAGTATTATTACAGAAATAACGGTATTTAAATTAGAATTTAAAAGAAACAATATTTAAAAGCTCTATAACACTTGTGATATTCGTTAATGTTTCTACATGTCGCTCTTTTAAAATATTATGAAAAAAAAGACTCAATCCTCAATAATCACTTTTACCCTACCTACTTCACCAGACTTGAGCATTACCTTAATCCCATGAGGATGATATTTTGCTTTTGTCAGTATGCGTTTTATAAAGCCTTCTGTTAGTTCGCCAGTAGACTGATGTTGTTTTTTTACGATTTCTACTAACATACCTACAGCGACATCTTCTCTTCTTGTTCCTGGATCTACCATGATTAATTATTGTAAGTGAGTTTTTCTATATGATGTTCGTCGATACCAAAAAAATTTTTCAAAACTGTTATTTCTTCTAAGTGATTTTGTAACGGTTGGATAGGATCATTTTCTTTAATCGCAGTAATCAGTAAATTTTTAGGGGTGTGGTCAGTAGAGATAAATTCCATTACATTAGTTTTATAACCATAAGCTTTTAGAACAAGGGCACGTATGGTATCCGTTATGATCTCCGCTTGTCGCTCTTTTAATATTCCAAATTGCGTAATACTTTTTACATGTGTAGCGGGTGTCATTTGTTTGCGGATCTGCTTGTGGCAGCAGGGCGAACAAATAATCATTTTTGCTTTAGCGTGGATTCCTTTAGCAATCGCATCATCGGTAGCTGTGTTACAGGCATGCAAGGCGATCAGAATATCAGGTGTGTCGATCGGTGTGGTTTCTATGCTACCTTCTTTAAATGATAAATTTTTAAAGCCCGCATTTATAGAGATGTTATTACATTTAGAAACTAGGTCTGGACGTAGCTCGATTCCTGTCATATGAGGGTCGTAACCTAGATTATTTTTAAGATGATCATAAAGAGCAAAACTCAGGTATCCTTTTCCAGATCCCATGTCCACTACATTTACCTTATTATCTAAACTGGATTTTTCTATGATCGGATTTATAATTTCTATAAACTTATTGATCTGTCGATACTTTGCTTGTTTGTCTTTGAGTATTTTTCCTTTTTCGTTAGTAACACCTAGGGCGTAAAGATAATTTTGACTTTGATCTATGAGTCTATTTTTCTGGTGATCATGTGTCGTACTTGCTTCTATAAATTCTTTTCTATCTTTTTGTTTTAGTTTACTCTTGCCTTTTTCGGGGTAAGAAAAGAAATATTCTGTAGAGACTGTTGATAATTCGCCTTGAGCAAATGTATCTTCAAACAAGTCACTTATGTTTTTTAGGCCGATCTCTATCGTATAGTTTTTAGTGATGTCATTAGTAGGATAGCGACTTATAAAAGAGAGCATCAATCCTTTTTTTAATTGTACAGGTCGGATCGCTATTTTTTTAATATCACTCTCACTATTTTTCTTATTCATTAAAACCAGGCTTACAAAAGTTTGCTCTTTTATTGCAGACTCTAAGGTCTGTAAAAACTTAATTTTAATCGTTTGATTGTTTGTCGCTGGACTCATGATGTAAAGGTAGTTTTTCCTTTTCGTTTGTGGATGTCAGTCTCGATGTCTCTATTTATTTTTCTTACGTTTCTTTCTTTTCTTTTTTGCCAGTAGTCTGAGAAGCATAATAAAGGCCAGTGCTAGTATGAGCTCCTGATCTTCCTGATCGTCAATAGCTATTTTTACTTTATCTTTTTTTCTACTGAGATTATAGGACATTTTAGCTACCTCCTCGATTCCATTTAGGAAGGTGACTCCTTTTTCCATTAGTCTTTTTTCTATGGAATACATATCAGCAGCCGTGGTGACATGATAGGTAGAGTCAAAGGTTTCTTTTTCTACGGTAGCATATACTTTTTGATTTTTTAGGATTGTATATTTTACGCCCAAGAGTTTAAAATCTGCTTGTATGGTTAGAATGTCTTGCAAATCTGCATCGACCATTTTGTACACTTTTGTAAACCAGTTAGTTTTTACGATTTCATAAGCAGGTAACTGATTTTCGTCGATGAGATAGGTCTTGTTAAAAAACCCCTTTATAGATATGGAGTAGAATCTAAAGTCCATTTCACTCTTTATTTAAAAATTTACAGTAATGACTTTCGTCGAATGGAAAATAGGATGAATTAAAATCACTACTATATAATATTTTAAATGGTCCTAGGAAAACATCTTTTCGTTCTTGCTTTAAAAAATCTTTACTATCTGGAGTGTTAAACAAGGTCTTGAGTGTATTTTGCTCTGTAGATAATAAGCATGTTTCGAAGGGCAATCCCCAGGACATTTTTAGTATTCCCTCGTCTAATGATGACAGCTGTATTATGGATTTATCACATGACATGGATGACATTTTCGCTTCCATCCATGAGATCCGATCTGTATATTCTGGAGCAAAATATAACATTCGCATAAGCGAAAAAATAAGAATAAGAGGAATAAAAATTTTGTACTTTATATCTAACTGCTCTTTATTACAGATATGTTTAATAAAAGGATAACCAACAAAAACAGCCAATGGAATATAACTAGCTTCTCTATAAAAAGATGCCACACCAGTTGGATTTCCTAGGTGGATAACTGTTAAAAAAGCGAGTATGGAAACGGTCATAAAAGCAAGTCGTAAAAATGCTTTTCTTTTAATTAGTATTAAGGTGGATATGATGAAGATTAGGACGACTAATTGATAGTGCATAGGGATCTCCGTTAAAAAAGTTTTATGTGCCGGAATCTCTATCCAGTTTAGATTTGCAGCGTTATTCCAGAAGTCTTTTCCCTTAGCGACATCATACCACGTGCTAAAATATTTATTTCTGATGATCCACCCGATCCCAAAAACCAACGGCAAATGCCAGTCCATAGATCTGATTTTTTTTTGTTCCAAAATGTCATCAATAATTATATAAAAGAAAGGGAATAAAGTCAATGGGTGAAAAAAAACTGCGGCTATTAATAAGAAGCCACTGCCTATGTATTTGATAATCGTGGACTTGCTATTTTTATATATTACGATTCCTAAAAAAGCAGTTATCATTCCTTGCAGAAGATCAGATGAGCACCAGTAAAAAGTCTCTGATGTAGCTAAGAAAATTGTCAGTAAAAGCAACCATGAAAAGATGCGGTCTCGGTAGATCATACTAACCGCTGCAAAAACGAATAGATGAAATAGAGGAAACGATGCCGAAAACAACTTACTAATAGAGGCGACAGACCAGCCCATTTTTAAGCCTATGTAAGGCAAACATCTAAAAATCGTAGAAGGCCAACGATTAGTCATGACCTCGATCTGATTATCATTTATCATGAGAAATAGCTGGAAAGCGGGATCGGAAAAATAAATTCGTTCCCGGTAAAACACGAGGGATAATATGATTAATATCAGTAAACTGATAGTTCCCGTTATCAAGGAAAATATGTGAGAATTTGTTCTTGTCATTTTCTGTAGTGATAAAAGTAACAAGTTTAAAATTCTTTTTATTGATATCTATTATAAGGAAGTGATACGGTGGTTATCTGATAGTCATTTTACAGAGGTAGTAAGAAAAGAACAACACCATTTTCTACAAGCCAGACTGTATTGCTAACCAGCCAAGTACATATTTACTGTCGATATAATAGCCTCCGTTACGATATTTCATAGGAATTTTACTACGTGATTTTTGGTTATGTCCATTGTTCTGTGAAACCATTTCTATATTTCGATCAGTTACTTTAGTAATAATTCCTACATGGCCATAAGGTGTAGCAGGATCATTTCCAAAAATTAAAATAGCATTTTGTACGGGGCGAGATGGTCCGCCGTTTTTATACTGGAATAATCCCCGTTCTCGATTTAGCTGACCATTAGCAAGTGACCAGTTAAAAAATTCTTGGGCATGTCCATAGCTCTGAGGCATTTTAAAATCATAGAACTGATAGTAAAACCTTTTTACAAATTCTACACACTGATATTTTAGTCCGAGATTATAACCGTCTTCTGTTACGTGCCTTCCAAAAACTGATCCCAGACTTCCATTATGATATACAGGAACCCCTTGGTAGTGGTCTATTGTTTTTTGGGCATTAGGACTATTTGAAGGAGCTGCTCTCTTAGATTTTCGCTTTTTTGATTTAGATTTTTTGGATGCTGGTTTAGAGTCGGAATGTTCAAAGTTTTCCTTGGACGGAAGCCATTTTGTAAAACCAGAGGCCCAGTCATCGGATTTAGGAATCACAAAAAAGATCACTCCTCCGATCAGTAATAATGTTATGATAAATGCTTGTATCTGAGTCTTCTCCAATTATCTGTGCTTCTCTATGGGATAATATATCGAGGCTGACCTCTTATTTTTTACTATTGGAACTTAGGTTTTATAATGCTAGATTTTCGCTTTTTGATTTTACCCAGACTAATATTAATGAGCCTAGATAAAATCTGTAGTGGTTTTTATTCTTCTGTTGCTGTATGTGTAGAGGATAAAAACAATTCTGTCATTTGTACATCATCTATAGGTGATGGAGCATCGATCATCATATCTCTACCTTGATTATTTTTAGGGAATGCGATAAAATCTCTGATCGAACTCTGTCCATTAAGTACAGCACAAAGTCTATCAAACCCAAAAGCGATTCCGCCATGAGGAGGAGCACCATACTCAAAAGCACCTAGTAAAAACCCAAATTGTGCTTCTGCTTCTTCTTTTGTAAATCCTAAAAGATCAAAGTTCTTAGACTGTAGATCTCGATCATGAATTCTGATAGAACCACCACCGATCTCACTTCCGTTGATGACTAGGTCGTAAGCGTCTGCTTTTAGGTTTTTAAGCGTCTCATGATCTCCAGACATCATTTTCTCTATCTCATTTTTCTTAGGAGAAGTAAATGGGTGATGCATCGCATGGAATCGATTGGAGTCTTCGTCCCATTCTAGTAATGGAAAATCGATCACCCATAAAGGTTTAAAATCGCCTTCTTTCATCAGGCCTAGACGACGACCCATTTCTAGTCGCAGCTCGTTTAATCTTTTCTGTGTTTTTTCTAGTTCGCCACTCAGGATAAATAGAACATCTCCTGTTTTTGCTTCTAGTTTATCCCCTAGAGATTTTAAGAAAGTATCGTCATAAAATTTGCCTACTGTAGATTTTATCGATCCGTCTGCCATGTATTTTATGTAAACTAGACCTTTGGCTCCGATCTGTGGACGTTGCATCCACTCGGTCAGTTTTTTCATATCCTTGTTAGAATACTCATCAGCGATACCTTCTGCTACGATTCCTATGATCGATTCCGCACTATCAAAAATCGCAAAGTCATGACCTTTCATATCCTCTTCCAGATAATGGAATTTCATTCCAAATCTTATATCTGGTTTATCCGATCCATAATCTCTCATGGCGTCGTCGTAAGACATCTTAGGAAAATCAGTAAGTTCTATATTTTTTAAAGATTTAAAAAGATGCTTAGTCAGTCCCTCAAAAGTATCTAGGATCTGATCTCTAGTTACAAAGGCCATCTCGCAGTCTATCTGTGTAAACTCTGGCTGTCGATCTGCACGTAAATCCTCATCTCTAAAACATTTTACGATCTGGAAATAGCGATCGTAACCTGCCACCATTAGGATCTGTTTAAAAGTTTGAGGGGACTGAGGTAGGGCGTAAAATTGCCCAGCGTTCATTCTACTCGGCACTACAAAATCTCTAGCTCCCTCCGGAGTAGATTTTATTAACACAGGCGTTTCTACTTCTACAAAATCGATTCCGTCTAGATATTTTCTCGTCTCTATAGCTAGTTTAGAACGGAACAAAATATTTTTCTGCAAGGGTGTTCTTCTAAGATCTAGATAACGGTATTGCATCCGTAATTCATCACCTCCATCAGATTCGTCTTCTATTGTAAACGGTGGTGTTTTAGAAGCGTTTAGTATTTCAAATTCTTTTACGTCTATTTCTATATCACCAGTCGGACGATTTGCGTTTTTACTACTACGTTCTCTCACGACTCCTGAGGCACGGATCACAAATTCTCTTCCTAGTTTTCTGGCTCTCTCGCATAACGGCTGATCATCTTCTATATTAAAAACCAGTTGCGTGATTCCATACCTATCTCTTAAATCTACAAATGTCAGTCCTCCTAAATCTCTACTGATTTGTACCCATCCACTTAGGGTTACATTTGCTCCCACGTCAGACATTCTTAATGCTCCACAATTATGCGATCTATACATATATCTTTTTTTAAAGATGCAAAGGTAAGTTTTGATTTAATCTATTTTGGGTTAAACCCAATAAAAAATATGGATAATACTCTGCTGGATCCTTTATTGTTAAAGGATACGATTTACTTTTTTATCTAAGATATAATTGAAAGATCTTCTGCTTAAAGTAGAGGCACTTTTTTAATATAGAATATTATCTGCGATAGTTGATCATTTGTATAAATATTCATTGTCTTATTGTTGCAAAGATTAATACTAAACAAAAAAACGTCAGTCTACAATAAACAAGGAATAGACTGACGTGGATTCAATTGTAAAATCAAAGCTGTTTTAGAGTTATAAATTTCTACGGTACGGAAATCGTTTAGATATTTTATGATTGATTCGGGAAATGGCTTCATCAGTCTCACACTGCCAGTCCGTGTCATATTTTTTATTGTATGCCCATAGAGAAACGCCTGCATCACCATCTATAAGTGTAGCATTTACATACATTTCTGAGGTGCGTCCTAACCTTCTAGTATTAATCCCCGTTGTGGTACGATTTATTACACCACTAAAAACTGTAGTGGCAACATTTATAATTGCAGACTCTTCGTTAGTTAGAAAATAGTCTTTATGTAAATCCACTTTTACTACTGCATCTACGCCTAAGATTTCTGCAAGTTCTGTAGGATCTTTCTTCCAAGTATCTTTTATAGTTATCCCTGCCTCCTGTAATTTTGCATTGGTAATATTGATATCCTCTATAGAAACATAAATGTCATTTTTTTGATGATTTCTAGATTCTTCTAATAGTTGGAAATATAATGATCTCTGAAAAAGTACAGACTCTTCTTCTTGCAAAGCGATGAGATCTTCTATCGAAAAATCTTTTGGAATTCTACCGGTATAAAAATTAGCGTATGGAAGCACAGCGATTTTTTTATGAGATTTGGCGTGCTGATGATAGTCTTGTGTAATGTATCTTTTAGGACTACAAGAAATAGTAAATAACATGATAGAAAAAGCTGTAGATAAGAGTAGGAGATTTTTCATAACACTTGATTTAATGTAAAGAAATAGTTTTCGATATGTCAAAGTTAGGTTTAAACTTTAGTGGTTTATCTATGTCAGTAGTCGTTTATATTTTGATTAACTCAGTTTCACAAATTCTTAAGAAATTTTTATGTAGTTTAATATAAAATTGGGAGAATGAGAGTAATGATGACACTTGCTGGTTTGTTTTTCTTAACATTCATTGGCGTAAGCCAAAGAGATTTTACCACTGTAGAAATAAAAGAAACTCTAGTAAAGGACAACTATTACATGCTAGAGGGATCAGGTGGAAATATACTTATATATATAGGATTTGCTGAGGTACTGATGATCGATAGTCAGTTTGCACCCTTGTCTGATAAAATAAAATTAAAGATCGATCAGCTATCTGGAGGTAAACCGATTACCTATCTGATAAATACACATCATCATGGAGATCACACTGGTGGCAACGGAAATTTTTCTGAAGATGCCATGATCATTGCTCATAAAAATGTAAAAAAACGTTTATCTACTGATCAACATAGCAAAGCATTTAATAAAACAACCAAAGCAAAAGATCCTTCTTTCTGGCCTAGATTAATTTATGCTTTCCAGATGGAGTTAACCTTTGAAAATAACGAAGTAGAACTTGTCCATCTACCACATGCACATACGGACGGTGATACTGGTGTACTGTTTAAGAAAGACAATGTATTGCATCTGGGAGATACATTTTTTAAAGATCGTTTTCCTTATATCGACTTAGGAAGTGGAGGGACGATCGATGGATTAATAAATGGCTTAGCTATAGCAAGTTTATATATCGATAATGAAACTAAAATTATTCCGGGACATGGAAAACTAGCCACCAAAGAAGATTTAGATAATTATCTAGTAATGCTTAAAACTCTAAAACGTAGAGTAGTGAAGGCTTCCGCCAATGGAAAATCTTTAGAAGAAATAAAGGCGTCGGGTATAGATAAAGGTTATGAAGAGTGGGGTACAGGATTTATCAATGCAGATAAATTTATCGATACGATCTGGACAGATTTAAATCGAGAGGAGGGTAATTAGTATCTTCGTCTCAAATGTAGAATCAAGCTAGTGTATTAATTTTTTATAATCGTAAAGCTAGATCCGATTTTTATAGACTTGTCCAGTGATAATGCCACTGAGCAATACTTTTCTAATGATAAGTCTATGGCTTCTTGTGCCTTCTTAGATTTTACTTTTCCGATGATCGTATAACAAAGTTTTATTTTAGTAAAACTGCGAGGATCATTGTCTTTCCTTTTTGCTTTGACTTCTACTTTGATATCTTTTACCTCTTGTCTCATTTTTTTTAGAATCATGATCATGTCGATCGTACTACACCCAGCAAGAGACATCAGTAGTCCTTCCATAGGACTTACTCCTTCTTTACCATTTCCTAAGATGATACCATTATTATTAGCATTAGTACAAATAAATCGTTCTAGATTTTGAGCGGTATGTAGCGTGATTTTCATAATTCAAAGATTTATGATACAGTATAGTGCAAATCAGATACCGAATTTTATATCAGCATCGGTGTAAGCACATCACGTATTTTATTGAGGCAAAAACAGCTAAACATTTAAGATTATCTTAAATTCTCTATTTATCAGTCCGTTCTACAACTTTTTGCCTGGAATTTGCGTCGTACAAATGAAAATTATCACATCTTTGCATCATATTAAAAGAATAAATAATGAGATTATTTAAAATCGCTTCTTTCTTATTAGGTTTTGTTTTATTGTCTAATGTGGCTACTGCTCAGGACTATACGGCTAAGAACGAAGGATGGCATGTGGATTTAGAAAAAGCATATCAGGAATCGCAGAAGACAGGAAAGCCTATCATGGCTAATTTTACAGGAAGTGACTGGTGTGGGTGGTGTAAAAGACTAGATAAGTCAGTTTTCCATACACCAGAGTTTAAAAAATGGTCTAAGAAAAATGTAGTGCTTTTAGAACTGGATTTTCCTAGAAGATTTAAAACACCTGCAGAAATCAGTGAGCAAAATAATGGATTAAAAAATGCTTTTAAAGTAAGAGGATTTCCTACGATATGGGTATTTGATTTAGATAAAGATCCAGAAGGAAAATTTAGCATCTCAGCATTAGGAAAAACAGGTTATACTAAAACAGTAGGCGAGTTTACGACTAATGTAGAACAGATGTTTGAGAATAGAGTAAACGACTAAGTCTTTAGACTAGTTTTAAAAATACTGAGGTGTTTCGATTGATTTCGGAACACCTTTTTTTATTTCTTCTGTTTTAAGGTTATCGAATAATCTTGATTCCAGATTAATTTTAAGGCACTATATCGATTTGAGTGGGTAAAAAATATCTATTCCATTCTGATTGTCATTTAAGTTCATATTCAAATACCTTTTTTTCTTTTCCTTGAAGCAAAAGAAAAAAAAATTCAAGACTGTTTTGATTTCTTAACGCTCCTACTAGCTTCTTTTGAAAGTTTATACTTACCCATTCAATAGCAGCTTGGATCTTTCCAGGATTTCTTCTCTCGTTTCTTTAGTAAATCCACTTTTCTCCGCTTTTTCAAGTTTGGCACTAATCCAGTCTATTTTGATTTGTTGATTTCTTGCTTGACGAATTAAATCATTAATTAATTCACTTTTACTGGAATATTCTTGAGAAGCTATTTGCTCTTTTAACCAGTCGTCATTAGGCTTTGTGAGAGATATACTTTGTCGGGTCCATCTGGTTCGGATTTGGTGTAAAAACACATCAAATAGAGAAAAGAGTGAATAATCCAGCATCAGCAGTATGAAGATATTTTACTTGTGCTAAACCGCTAAACCGCTAAACCGCTAAACCGCTAAACCGCTAAACCCTTAAACCGGAGCGAGTTCCACATCCAGTCCATCCAGCGATTCCTTAATCTTAATCTGACAACTGAGGCGACTATTATCTTCTACAAAAAAGGCCTGATCGAGCATGTCTTCTTCATCATCGGAAGGATCATTGAGATCATGATCAGATATTACATAACAGTGACAAGAGGCACACAGGGCCATACCACCGCAAGTTCCTTCTACGGGTAATTCGTGAGCCTTAAGCACTTCCATTAGATTGAGATTCATATCTGTTGGAGCTTCTAGTTCATGGAGATTTCCCTCTCTGTCTTTTACTTTTATATGTATGTTCTCACTCATTTGTAAAACCCTCTACTCCTGTAACAGTAGTATATTTAAAACTTAGCTTTTGATCAGGATATATATATTTAAATGCAGACTGCACCATCATAGTTCCCTCATGGAATCCGCAAAGGATAAGTTTTAGTTTTCCCTTATATGTGTTAATATCACCGATGGCATAAATGCCTGGTACATTTGTACTATAATCTTCCGTATTTACTTCGACCGCACTACGTTCTATATTTAGTCCCCATTCAGCTATGGGACCTAACTTTGGCGTAAGCCCAAAAAGAGGAATAAAAAAATCTACAGGGATATCGATTGCTCCTTTTTCTTTATGTTTTATCGTAACAGATTCTAGATTTTCTGACCCATTTAGTTGTACAGCCTGAGCTTCTGTCAGTAAGTCTATTTTTCCGGCTTTGGCTAGTTCCATTACCTTATCCACACTATCGAGTGCTCCTCTAAAAGAAGAACGACGATGGACTAAGGATATTTTTTTTGCAACCGATGCGAGCTCGATCGTCCAGTCTAATGCAGAGTCACCACCACCTGCAATTAAGATATTTTTATCTCTATATTTTTCTGGATCTTTTACCATATAGTCTACACCGTTATCCTCAAATTTTTCCAGACCCTCTAGTGGTGGTTTACGTGGTGTAAAAACACCGAGACCTCCAGCGATTGCAATAACAGGTGCTTTTATTACAGTCCCTTTATCTGTAGTAAGGGTAAATTCTTTATCGCCTGTTTTTTTCAGAGAATCCGCTTTTTCTCCTAGAGTAAACCCCGGCTTAAACGGAGCGATCTGTTCCATTAGATTATCTACCAGTTCGCCCGCAAGGACAGATGGATATCCAGGAATATCGTAGATCGGTTTTTTAGGATATATTTCTGTGAGCTGGCCACCAGGAGCCGGGAGCACATCTACCAGATGACAGTTAAGCTTAAGTAAACCCGCCTCAAAAACGGTAAACAATCCACACGGTCCTGCTCCTATAATTAATATATCTGTTTTTATCATGTATAGTCTCCTTATAAAACTCCTGCAAAAGTCTAAACTTCTGGATGAAATTCAAATCTATCCTCTTCTTTATTCCTACTTTCGATTATAGAATTAAAACATCAGATGCCGATTAGAGTTCTCGTAATCAGTAATTATAATCATTATCATCCTACTCGTGGGGAAGCAGAAATATTTAAGCAGCTTTCTAAAATGGGGTATGAGATCCATATAATGACCTTTAAGCAAGGTCGCCATATGGAGGAGTTTAAGGAAGCAGGAATCCATGTTATCGATTTTCATCCAATAAAAAGGATGAATCGAAGCGAGATAAGGTATATCCGTAATTATGCTCAGTCCATAAAACCAGACATCGTTTATTTATTTAATAGCCGTTCTATTTTAAATGGTATTCAAGCCGTAAAAAACTTAGATGTAAAGGTTGTTTTATATCGAGGCCTTTCGGCCAATGTCCAATGGTATGATCCGACAATGTATTTAAAATTTTATCACCCTTGTGTAGATATGATCGTATGTAATTCTATAGGTGTAGAGAAAGAATTTCTTCGACAAGGAAAGATAGATCCTGCAAAACTGATTACTATAAACAAAGGCCATCGAGTAGAGTGGTACAGTACATATAAACCGTATCCTATACGTGACGAATTGTCCATTTCTAAATCGACCTTGTTATTAATCAACGTGGCGGTCAATAGAAAAATGAAAGGCATTCCCTATTTGCTTAAAGCCATGGCATTGTTGCATAAAGAAACCGATGTACATTTGTTACTAGTAGGGTCCGATATGGATAATGCTACTAATATGAAAATCATCCGTAAGCATAAATTAAAAGATAAAGTTACCATCTTAGGATATCGTAATGATGCTTTAAATATTATGGCGTCCTGTGACGTTAAAGTGCTGCCATCGATCAGCAGTGAATCCATTACTAAAGCAGTAATCGAGGCCATGTGCTTAGAAGTAACACCTCTAATATCTGATATTCCTGGAAACGAAGAACTAGTTGTAAATGGGGAAAGCGGTATCGTATTTCCCTCTAAAAATACGGTAGCTATAAAAGATGCGATCATCAATTTAGAAGCTGATCGGGGATGGTGTGAGAGGCTAGGAAAAAAAGCAAAGCAAAGAGTAGCTAAGCATCTACATATCGATCAAACGATAAAACAAACAGATCAGCTATTTAAAGAATTAGTTTCTGAGAGCAAAAATGCTAGAACTTAATCTCAATATCATGGCTAATAATAAATAGAATTTAAAAAGAGGTAAAGCATTTCTGTTTTTGTCAAGGAGTGTGGAGCTGTACAGAGATAATTGATTAATGTGGTTTTTTTGTTCCGTTTTTCATGTAAGTAAAAGTAAACATGCATTTCATTAGGTTTATTTGCTTCGATACCTTTTTACATCTCCCTAATAGACAAAATCACAAGACCTTTATTAATACTAATTAAAATTTCCTATTTTACTTTTCTCAAAACCACATCTAATTTTATGTTAGTAAAAACGTACGCAAGTGCAGTAACCGGAGTAGAAGCACAAACCATCACCATAGAAGTAAACGCCGGAGGAACAGTAGCCGCAGGAAAGCAAATGTATTTTATGGTCGGTCTACCCGATAGTGCGGTAAAGGAAGGAAAGGAGCGGATCGAGGCGGCGATAAAAAATTGTGGATTTAGATATCCTAGACTTAAGCTGGTCATTAATATGGCACCTGCTGATATACGTAAGGAGGGTTCCTCTTATGATCTTCCAGTAGCGATCGGTATCCTAGCTGCTACTAAACAACTCGCAGAAGATAAATTATCCGACTATCTTATAATGGGAGAACTATCTTTAGATGGGGACTTACGTCCAATTAAAGGGGCTCTACCGATAGCGATTCAGGCAAGAAAAGAAAAATATAAGGGAATTATCCTTCCCCATCAAAATGCCAAAGAAGCGGCTATTGTAAATGACTTAGATGTTTACGGAATTCAGAATATAAGAGAGGCGATCGGTTTTTTATCTGGAGACACAGATCTCAAACCCCTAAAAATCGATACTCGAGATGTTTTTGAATTTAATCAAAACGAATATCAAGTCGATTTTGCAGATGTAAAAGGTCAGGAAAATATAAAACGAGCATTGGAGATCAGTGCAGCTGGAGGTCATAATGTAATTCTCATCGGGCCACCAGGAGCAGGTAAAACGATGCTGGCTAGGAGGCTGCCTACGATATTACCTTCTCTTAATTTACATGAGGCCTTGGATACGACTAAGATACATTCTGTTGCAGGTTTACTTGGTTCTGATTCTTCACTTATCGCAACGCGACCATTCCGTTCTCCGCATCACACGATTTCCGATGTCGCACTAGTCGGAGGAGGATCTAATCCTAATCCTGGAGAAATATCACTAGCCCATAATGGAGTCTTGTTTTTAGACGAATTACCAGAGTTTAAGAGGGCGGTACTGGAGGTTTTACGCCAACCGATGGAGGAACGGAGAGTCACTATTTCGAGAGCTAGGATATCTGTGGAGTATCCCGCTAGCTTTATGCTCATCGCATCTATGAATCCATGTCCGTGTGGTTATTATAATCATCCAGAGAAAGAGTGTGTCTGTGGACCAGGGATCGTTAAAAGATATCTAAATAAAATATCGGGTCCTCTACTAGATCGGATAGATTTACACGTAGAAGTAACGCCTGTCTCAGTAGACGAATTATCAACTTTTAAACGGACTAGTAAAACTAGTGCCGATATACGAGCTAGAGTAATCCAGGCACGTAAAATTCAGGACGTTCGTTTTCAAGATAAAAAAGATATCTACTGTAATGCCCAGATGCCTAGTAATATGGTAAGAGAAGTCTGTCAGTTAGATACAGCAGGAGTAACACTGCTAAAAACAGCAATGAATAAATTGCAATTGTCAGCTAGAGCTTATGATCGTATTCTAAAGGTTGCTCGTACGGCTGCAGATCTAGCCTCAAGTGAAGATATAAAAATAGAACACCTTGCGGAGGCAATACAGTTTAGAAGTTTAGATAGAGAGGGCTGGGCTGGATAACCCCTACGCCAATATCGTTTTATTTTAAACCAATTTACTTTTGGACATAAATTAGACTTTCAGTACTATTTGGATTTTGAGATTTGCATTTTATTAAATATCTATGTTATATTTGTATTAAGTTCTCAAATTATTTAAGGTGTTTTTAGGAAAATCCTCTGAATCTCATTCAAGGATTTTCTTTTTTTTT
>CALLXF010000043.1 GCA_938015805.1 uncultured Saprospiraceae bacterium
TCTGATTGTCATTTAAGTTCATATTCAAATGCCTCTTTTTCTTTTGCCTTGAAGCAAAAGAAACAAAAATTCAAGACTGTTTTGATTTCTTAACGCTCCTAAATCTTTAAAATCCAAAACAAAATAAACTCGCACAAACAGCTGATTTTACATTACCAATTATACTATCCCATTGGCATATCTTATTCTCAGTATTCCTAGTTTTGCTCAGACACTATTTTGTTTTTAACGGATTTTAAAAATTTATCCACTAAAATCAAAAAGGTCAATCCTTGCATAACTTAGGATTATATCTAGCATTTAATCACTCACCCATTCTGATTAACATAGGGCCGTAATTATTGACACTTTTGTGCAGGGTAGCTATTCCATAGTTAAAATAGTCACTTTTACATTCGGTATAAACCGTAAATCTGCATATCCTACCAAGAAACGGATAATTATTACCGTTTTCCGAAATAATAAATTTTAAGGTTTTTCCCACCATAAGTTTGTGCTTTAATTATCAAACTAATAATAGAAATGAAAAATAATATTACCCTAATCTTAGGTCTATCACTCCTCATTTTACTAAGTGCTAATACAATTTCCGCACAAGGTTTACAAAGTGATAATAACACTAACACTAGAAAAGAAGCTTTTCAGAATAGTTTAAAAATGTCCTCAAACAATGTAAGTTCTCGATCTATGTCAGCGACTTTTACCACTGGTTATGATGAGATTTTAATAGAAAGCAAATTAGAAAATAATGCATGTATCGAACTAGCTCAGATTGCTATAAATGTAGTCGATGGGATAAATCAGATAGGTACATTTACTAATGGAATAGCTGGTGCTGGATTAGAAATAGATGAAGGAATCGTTTTAAGTACTGGTACGATAACAGAAATGTTTACTGACAATAATGCCGTATTAGTATCAGAAGGAGTAAGTGATGCAAATGTGATAGCGGATATGGATTTTGATAATTTAGATCCTGGAGGTCAGTCTACACATAACGAATCTATTTTAATTCTTGACTTTATTGTCCCTCCTGGATTGGACGGGATAAGGGTACCTTTCCAATTTGCTTCAGATGAATATCCGGAGTATGTAGGGACACAATTTAACGATGTATTTGGGTTCTTTGTTTCCGGTCCGGGTTTTGAGGAGGGCACTAACATTGCATTAGTTCCTGGAACAGATATACCTATTGCTGTAAATTCTATAAACGGTGGATTTATTGCTGACCAAGATAACGTAGATGCGTACCCGGCAACTGGTCCAGTATATTATGATTATAGCCAATATCACATAGATAATACGGATGGAACTGATCAAGGGCCGATCGTGGGAGAATATGATGGTTACTCTACTATTCTTTATGCAGAGGTTAATGGCTTAATCCCAGGTGAGACTTATCAGCTAAAACTGGGAATTGCAGATATTGCAGATCATTATGGAGATTCAGGAGTTTATATAGGTCCATTAGAGGGATTATATGAGGGAGATGCTATAGTAGACTGTTACTGTGACATAAGTGATTATGATTTAGATTGCGATAAGGATGGCGTGATTAATGGAGAGGACTGTGATCCGGAGGACGCTACCGTTGCCATACCTGGAGATAGTTGTATAGACTCTAATGATGACGAGGGAGAAATGGATGATAACTGTATTTGCATAGCTACAGGAGATGGTACCTCAGGGGGAAATGAGGGAGGACTGGAGTCCAATAATAGGCTTGCTCAGAAAATAGCTAAACGTAATTTTAATAAAAAACTAAGACCAGATAAAATAGATAGGCTTAAAGCCAATGGTGAGATTCCATATAAACCAAACGCAGAGAAGAAAGACAGTGATATAGATTTATCGCAGATAATCCCTACAGATATATGGGGTGCATATATTGCTGAAAGTTCGCCAGATGATCTAGTAAGTATTACTAATGCAACGGAGATATATGCAGCAGATTATTATTTAAATAATATAAGGAGTGCAGTAGTCTTAGCGATTAAATCTGAAAATGGGGTGTACGAACATTCTAAATACATTTGTGATAGATTAGATGGAGCTAGTCTTTTAGATGTATATTATTCTAATCTTCAAGAGAAACAATTTATAACTTATAAGATAGAAACGGTATCTGGATTGATCGAGTATGCGACAAGTTTTTCTGGGTATGTAAAAGATCAGAAATTTGAAATGGAAAATCACTGGAATTTGGATAAGTATTCATTTAATGATAAGTATTATAATTTTCAAATTTGGGCGTCATCTGTAGAAAAAACTAAAAGTCTACTCATAACCATAATGGATAACATCTCAAACCAAGTGGCCTTAGGAAATTTAGTAACAGGAACAATACCTCCTTCTTTTGTAAAAAATGGATACTATGATAATGGAAAACTTCATTTAAATATGCTCAACAAAGGAATGATTTCTGAACTTTCCTTTAGAGGGCAATACAGAGAAACTGAAAGTGCAGATTTAAAACCTTTTGAGGAAGAGATAAACACAGCTTTGGTTTTAGAAGAAGCGATCACTATAGAAACAGGCTATTTATATGATATGGGAATGTCCATAATTATAGATGATACTCATTCAGACGAATTATTTATAGCAGATGGAACATGGGGTTATGATGACCTAAACCCAAATTCAGAAATGTTAGATTTCCAAATAGCACCTCAGGAGACGATATTTGATAATTCAGTCTATGGGATAGAGAGAGGTATTTCCATATCTGCAGAAGTTAAGGATTATCAGAACATCTTTAGATCTATAACTCCTAAATGGCAGAGTATAGACCTGTCTAGTTTTAGTGCCATAAGCTTTAAAGCATCAGGAAAAGGAATGGTACAGATTACAGTTGTAAATGATCAGGTAGAGGACTGGCAGGATCAATTAAGCTACACCATTACGCTGAATGAGGATAGTAAAGAGTATCAGTTGAGCATAAGTGATTTTTCTAATTTTGAAAGCAATGCTGATCTATCTAGTATTAATATGATAATGATTACTCTGATAGGTAATAATGGAACTTATGAGAATTTATCAATAGACTTATTTGATCTTAATTTTAATAATAAATCTATAGTATCCTCTGTAAAAGATAATACTACTAAGGATTTGGAATTTAAAATATATCCTAATCCAGCCAAAGACATTATTGAAATCACCATTCCCGACAATAAAGAGGATGTAGATATAATGAGTTTAATAAATAGTCAAGGTCAAACATTATTAAATAAAACAATTATTGATGATCGACAGGAAATAGAGATTACTATAGAGGATTTTATTCCGGGAGTTTATTATGTAGAAATTATAAATGCAAGAGGTAATAAAACCGTACAACGATTTTTAAAACTATAAGTAGTAGAGCTGTTAATTATGAGCCTAATCAGTTTATCCTGGTTAGGCTCTTTTAGTTTACACTCAAAACAAAAATATTAAATGTAGACCGTGATAATTAATTTAATTTAGAGCCTTTAGGTAAACCAATAATGTAAAATAATTTAACTGGTATAAATAATCCTAATCGATCTATTGAATAAACAGATAATCATACTCGTCATTATATTAATGGGCCTTGTTTTTTATAAATTTGGTCGCTCCTTGTATGCTCCTTTAATTCTTAAAATTAAAGGTAAAGAAACAGTTGATTCTAGAATGGTCAAATTAGAGTCAAAGGTCTTAAATAGGATTAAAAGCAATTTAGAATCAGCAGGATTTATAGATTTCCCAAAAGAAATAAAAATCGTTGCTTTTAAAGAAGAACGGATACTTCAAGTTTATGGCAGTGATACAGGAGTATTTAAATTTATAAAAGAATATCCTTTTACCGCTTTTAGTGGGAAACTGGGGCCAAAGTTAAAAGAAGGAGACAAGCAAATACCGGAGGGCATTTATGCTGTAGAATATTTAAATCCTAATAGTGCCTATTATCTTTCTATAAAAATTGACTATCCTAATGATTTAGATATCAAAAAATCTACACTGGAGGATCTCTCGCTAATCGGAAGTAATATTTTTATTCATGGTAAGTCCGCCACAGTAGGATGTATTCCTATAGGTGATAAAGCTATCGAAGAAATTTTTGTAATCGCCCAAAAAGCCATCGATTCTAAAACAGAGGTAATCATATCTCCTAGAGATTTTAGAACCACCCCTTCTTATCCAGTCATAACAGCTATAGATTGGTCCGCAGAATTATATGACTCTATCAGCAAGAAATTAAAAGGGTTGACTTTTTATAAATCAGAGTAAGAATTAAATCACAGGTGTAAATAGAATTAGAACATTGAATACCAAAGAAGCAGAATACTGGACAAATAGATACAATGAGGAATTGACAGGTTGGGATATAGGATATCCGTCGACACCTCTTAAAGACTACATAGACCAATTAGAAAATAAAAACCTTACCATTTTAATTCCAGGAGCAGGAAATGCTTATGAGGCAGAATATCTATGGCAACAAGGTTTTAAAAATGTATATGTTTTGGATATATCTAGGATTCCTTTAGCATCTCTAAAAAAACGAGTGCCTGATTTTCCTGCTGAGCAATTATTACAGGGCGATTTTTTTACTCATTCAGGAAAGTACGACCTGATACTAGAACAAACATTTTTTTGTTCATTCGAGCCCACTCGGGAAAACAGATCTGCCTATGCGGAAAGAATATATCATCTTTTAAAAGATAATGGAAAACTGGTAGGACTTTGGTTTAATCATTCTCTGGTCTCGGAAGGGAATAGACCCTTTGGTGGATCTGTAGCGGAATACTTGGAGTATTTGAATCCTTATTTTTTAACTCATGTTTTTGCAGACTGCTATAATTCTATAAAACCTAGAATTGGTAAAGAGTTGTTTGGGATATTTATAAAGAAATGATCTTGTATATTTTTTTACTTGGAAATTAAATCTCTTGTTTTTATCCATAAGTAGTCTTATAGTAATGTAAGTATTTAGGTTTAGAATAATTGTGTTAGTAGTTAAGTTACTTGGAAACGCTAATGTTAATAAAACGATAATTAGATTTCATAATCATAATTTTTTCTGAGGACGATCTATTTTTATCTTATGAGATACTTTCTGACTATAATTTTTTTGTTTTGCTTTTCTATTTTTCTTTTCGCTCAAGATAATGAGGAGACTTACATTACATTTTATATCAATAAGTTTGTAAAAAATGCCGACGAGGATTATGCTGTAGAGATTATCGATTTATGGAGGGAGTATCTACTATCTAGAGAATTTGTACGACCCCAAAACTCTTATTGGGATCAGAGCATCATACCCATTCCCGATAACTCTCTTGTGAGTTTGCTCATAGATTTGAATGCCGCACGTCGGAATAATAGAAAAGTACAAAACAGTATCATCGGAATACAACCAGTACAGAATGATCACTACATGCTAAAAACCATGTTTACTAGTATCACTGATTCTACTGATCAAGTTAATCTACATTATATCACTACGGTTTATGCAAAGAAGATCGGAGAGAGGTATCGGTTAGTAAATGGAACTCAGTATTATAAAGAATTATGGAAAAATCAAAAAGTTGGTTCTGTAAATTATATCATACATCCCGAGCATAATTTCTCATTGGCGGAAGCCAAAAAAATGAATGACTTTAATAATTACATCGCTTCAGAGTTCCAAGTCGATCCATTAGAATTTGATTATGTTGTTACTAATAATACGGACCAGTTGAGCAATATGATGGCTTATGATTATTTCGAATTTTCTTATCAGCCTGTTGCATCAGGAGGAATGGCTGACACTAAAAATTCGATACTTTATGCTGGGAATAATTCGGCTCATTACCCACATGAGGTAGTGCATCTTTATACTTACAATCATGCTGGAGCTAGGACGCATCACTGGGTTGATGAAGGTATCGCTGCTTACTATGGCGGAAGTACAGGATATACTCTCGACTGGCATTTACAAAAGCTGAGAGATTATCTAATAAAAAACCCAGATTTTAAAATCGATAACCTGGCTGACTTGCAAAAAAACATTCCTAACGGAGAATACATGACTGACTTTAGATATGTTATCGGTGGATTTGTGATAAAAAAAATAATCGAGGCTGAAGGGATGCAAGGTGTTTTTGAAGCTTTAAAAATCGATCGATCTGACGAAGCATATTTTCAGTTATTGGAGGAAAAGCTAGGTGTATCTGAGGAAGGTTTTACAGAATACTTAAATGATCAACTACTCCGCATACCTGCAGTATCCTCAAAGAACCTATACTTAGATATTTATAAAACTAAATGACTATTAGTTTTTAATAATCTTTTTAACGATCCTGCCATGTTTAGAAGTACAGGACATAAAATATATTCCCGATTGGAGATGGTCCATGTCTATAGTTAGAGAATTGTTTTTTACTTCAGACTCAGTTCTTTTATTTACCATTAAATTTTTTCCAGAAACATCTTGAAGGGAAATACTTAAATCTTCAGTTTCCATATTACCCAGATAGACAATTAGTTCATTGCTTACTGGATTAGGGGATACCTGTATCTGATAAAACAAATTATTATCTAATACAGATACAGTAGGTGTTCCGTAGATGGTAATTGCAGTATTTGTTAGTATTGGAGGGTTTTGATCAAAGTAAATCGACGCAGAATTAAATACTTCTGTAGGATCTGGAAGGTTAGGAACTGGGTTTATAGAAAAGCTTACAAATCCTTGACTACCTGCAGGATCAGATATACTATCAGGCAGGAAAATATTATTAAAATTAAATCTCACAATATTATCTCGGATGTTAGTCTGGACAGGGAAGCTACTTCCTGTAACTACAAAACTTTCCATATCTAAATTTTGATCTATAGTATCTAGAATGTAGATATTAATGGCTTCCGCATTTCCAGTGTTTTGGAAACGTACAGTATAGTTAAGCGTTGCATTTGGAGTAGTTAGATTTTCTGATCCGACTCCGATAGGGTTTACAAGTTTATCATTAGGATCGTAAGAGCATCTAACTTCCGAACTATATTCCGTACTCGATAATTCAGAAATATTTCCATTTTGTCCGAGCAGTATTTGACTATAAAAATTGATATACTCACCAGTAAATAATTCGCTAGGCATATCCATGATGACTATGATTTCTCTAGATTCTTGCGGATAAAGATCTACTATATTCCATTTTATTAACTGATTGGTATTATCAACTTGATCGGGGAGTAAATCGGCAAAGATAAAAGAACTGTTTTCATCAAAATTGAAAAGTAATTCGCCAGACAACAAGAACGTTCCGGTATTTTGATAACTAATTTTAAATAGTACTTGTTCGTTACATCGTGTTTGTTGAGAGGCAATAGATATAATAGCACTTTCTTCAGAAAAATTGGGCTTAAGCCCAAAATTAAACGCCTCATCTGGAAACATACCTCCCGAAACTAAAACGTGATAAACGGAACTATCCGAACTTAAACTCCACAGTGGATCTTGTTCCCATGTAATTTGATAATCTCCATCTATTGCTGGAAAAGTGTAGTATAATCCGTTTTGATCTGTTAGTGAATTATAATCGTCAGGTGATAGAAATATAGATTGATTGTCTATTCCAAATTCGTTTTCATCTTGCACACCATTTTCGTTTCCATCAAAAAAAACATATCCACCTAGTCCTATGGCATAACAGTCGATTTCCTCAGCACTATTACATCCGGTTTTATTATTTTCAATTTCATAAGTCTTTCCTGGAATAGAAAGTAATGCACAGATTGATCTAATTTGACAATCGGCTAAGTTTGTATTATCCGAAATTATTAAATCTGCACCAAAAGTTCCTTGAATAGAAAAGGGGTCTATATTTCTAATTCCATCAATAGAACTAAGCATTTCATTTTGGGTGATGTAAATATATTCTTTAATGGATTTTATATTTTCTAGAGAATCTATATTACCTAAATTGTCATTATCGGTTAAAGTTATATTACCCACTGATTGGACATTAGCCAATGCATTTAAATTTTGTATCGCATCATTCCTTCTAAGGGTGAGTCCGTCACCTATATGACTAATGTTTTTAAAGCCATTTATATCTTCTAGAACAGGATGGTTTTGGAACCATAACCATCCATCAAAAGACTGCAAACTATCAAATCCATTTATTTCCGTTAAAATGGCATTATCTCTAATACTAAATCCTTTTTTCACATTGGCTAGAGCCGAAAATCCTTTTATCTCTTTTAGAGACGCGTTAAATTCTACCAATAAAATTTCTCCGACTTCTGTTAACGCAGGAAAACCATCTAAGGTATCCATAGCTGCACAATACCGAACCACTAAGTCCTCCCCGATAGTTTTAAGGTTAGGAAAACCATCTATCCTTTCTAAAACCGTATTACTAGAAATATAAAGTCTGTTTCCTATTTGATCTAATTGTTCAAAACCAGAAAGATTCGTTAGACCAGAGGTGGTATATTCTAAATTGTTACCTATGTATTTTAAATTCGCATATCCCGATATAGTCTGTAAAGATGGATTGTCTAGAATCCTAATATTGGTCCTGATAGTATCTACATTATTAAAAGAAGATATGGTTTCAAGGAGTGGATTATTAAAAATCAAATTTTCTCCTTCTATAAATTCTAAATTCTCTAAGCCACTGATTTCAATCAAATTATTGTTTCCTGAAAACTGTACATTCTCTCCTACATAAGTAAGACTATTAAGTCCTTGAAAAACCTCCAAATTGTCATGACCTCCGATTGAAACAGATTTGCCTACAGTAGTCAGATTTGGAAAAGGAAAACTGGATGCTGATGTACCGCCTAATGATAAATCTCTTCCTATTTCAGTAAGATTATCAAAAGCCGATAAGTCAGTAACTTGCGGTACAGACTGAATTAATAATCTGCCATCTATGATTTCTAAATTGGATAATGAACTTAAATCGGAAATATCGGACCCCAACTGTCCAATGAATACATCTTCATTTATTTTAGTACAATTAGGATAAAGGATAATAAAGTTATCAAGCTCTTGCTGAGTATTAAATGATACTCCGTTGGGAGGACATTGTGCAAAGACATTTATTCCTAAAGTGATGAATACCGTAAAAAACAAAAATCTAGTTAGCATCGAGGAATATTTAGAGGTAATATAATAATAAAAGCAAAATTAGGACCACGTTAGCAATCTGATTAAGTCATAATTAATATTAAAGAACTATTCCTTTTAGTATTTTCATAGTAAGACAACAAACCGAATATGAGAAAGCTTACGTTACTACTTACCATTTCACTATTTATACTTACGGATATATCTACACAAAATTTAGACTATTTAAAGGATGCTCTAGAATGGAGAAATATCGGACCCTATCGTGGTGGACGATCGTGTGCGGTAACAGGAGTTCCTGGAAAACCAAATCTGTTTTACTTTGGTGCAACTGGAGGAGGTGTATGGAAAACAACAGATGGAGGTCGATCATGGGAGTCGATGTCTGATGGATATTTTGGAGGGTCGATCGGTTCTATAGCTGTAGCGGATTCAGACCACAATGTAATTTATGTAGGAGGTGGAGAGAAAACAGTTAGAGGAAATGTGTCCAGTGGATACGGACTTTGGAAAACGTTAGATGCAGGAAAGACATGGAACTCGGTCGGATTAAAAGATTCGAGACATGTGTCTAGAATAAGAATTCATCCTGATAATCCAGATGTAGTATGGGCAGCAGTAATGGGTAATTTATATAAGGACAACAGACAAAGAGGAATTTTTAAATCTTCGGACGGAGGTAAGACTTGGAAAAATGTACTTTTTATTAATGCTGGAGTAGGAGCGGTTGATTTAGAAGTGGATCCTACTAATCCTAGGATCTTATATGCCAACACATGGAAAATCAGAAGAACACCTTACGATCTATCCAGTGGGGGAGAAGGCTCTGGACTTTGGAAAAGTATGGATGGTGGAGAGACATGGAAAGACATTTCTAAGAACAAAGGTTTACCTGAAGGTATCTGGGGGATTTCTGGGGTGACCGTGTCTCCAGCAAATTCGCAAAGAGTATGGACTATTATAGAAAATAAAGATGGCGGTGTATATCGCTCTGATGACGGTGGAGAAAATTGGCGTAAGCTAAATAGCGAAAGATCACTAAGACAACGAGCCTGGTATTATACTAGAATCAATGCTGATCCTAAAGACGAAAACGTTGTATATGTGATGAACGTAAATTACCATAAATCTATAGATGGTGGAAAAACATTTAAATCCTCTCGTGCTCCACATGGAGATCATCATGATCTATGGATTGCACCAGAAGACCCCTCACGGATGATTATAGGCGATGATGGTGGAGCACAGATAACGTATGATGGAGGAGAAACATGGAGCACGTATCATAATCAGCCCACTGCACAGTTTTATAGAGTCACTACGGATAATCATTTTCCATATCGGATCTATGTAGCCCAGCAAGATAACAGTACGATACGTATTAGTCACCGTTCGGAAGGAGGGGCGATAAACGAGGATGACTGGGAGTCGACAGCAGGAGGCGAGTCCGCACACATCGCCGTAGATCCAGAAGATAATGACATCGTATATGGAGGATCTTATGGCGGGTTTTTAACTAGACTAGATCACAAAACCGGATTTAATAGAGCTATAAACGTATGGCCTAATAATCCGATGGGACACGGAGCAGAAGGAATGAAATATCGATTCCAGTGGAACTTCCCGATCTTCTTTTCTAAACACGATCCTAATAAATTATATACCGCCTCTAATCATTTGCATCTTAGTACGGATGAGGGACAAAGCTGGTCTGTGATCAGTCCGGATCTCACGACTAACGACAGTACAAAATTAGTGTCATCTGGAGGTCCCATTACTAAGGATAATACAGGGGTAGAATATTACTGTACCATTTTTGCGGCTAGCGAGTCACCGCTCAAAGAAGGAGTGATCTGGGTAGGCTCTGATGATGGACTGATCCATCTTACAAAAGATGGAGGAGATAACTGGACTAATATTACGCCAACAAATTTTCCTAAAGCATTGATGATTAATTGTATCGAACCGGATCCACATGACGAAGCTACTTGTTATATCGCTGGTACAGCTTATAAGACTGGCGACTTTAAACCGTACATTTTTAAAACAGATAATTATGGTAAGTCATGGAAAAAAATAATCAGTGGAATCGAGGCAGAACATTTTACAAGAGCAGTCCGTGTGGATCCATCAGCAAAGGGTGTATTATATGCAGGTACAGAAACAGGTATGTATATTTCTTTTAATGATGGACAATCATGGAAATCTATGCAATTAAATTTACCGATCGTTCCCATTACGGACCTGGTGATAAAAGAAGATAATCTCATCGCTGCGACACAAGGTCGAGGGATATGGATAATAGATGACCTCGCAGCCGTAAGACAGATGACAGAAATACCATCGACGGTAAAAAATCATTTATTTAAACCTAGAGATAGTTATAGTCTTAATGGGTGGCAAAATAAAAACAATAAAGGAGCAGGCAGCAATCATCCCGGAGGTGTTATGACCTATTACTATCTTAAAAATTATGATGATAAAAAGGACACGGTTAGCTTGACTTACGTCAATGAGAAGGGGGATACTATAAGAACATTCTCTAATCATGCAAAGGACAAAGCAGCCAAGCTGGATGTAAAAGAAGGAGGTAATATGTATGCCTGGAATATGCGACATGAGAGTGCCCATAAATTCGAAGGAATGATTTTATGGTGGGGTTCTATGAATGGTGCAAAATCATTGCCTGGCACATATAAGGTAACGTTAGACGTAAATGGAATACAGCAATCACAAGATTTTAATATTCTTCAAGACCCTAGGATAACATTTACACCAGAACAAATAAAGCAACAGTACGATTTTATAAATGAGATAAATGCTACGGTAACAGAATCGCATAAAGCCATCGAACAGATGTATGCTCTCAAAAAACAAATGGCAGACTTCAAATCTAAACACGACTCTGAGGCCATCTATTCAAAAATAGAAGTGATAGATTCCACCTTAAGTCATATCCAAAATGAGCTTTACCAAACTAAAAATAAAAGTCGTCAGGATCCATTAAATTTTCCGATTAAATTGACAAATAAACTAGCACATTTAAATTCGCTCATACAGATCAGTAAGGCTCCACCGACGGATCAGATGGTTGCGGTAAAAGAAGAATTAGAACAACAGATTAATGCTGAATTGGATAAATATAATCAGGTGATTGATATAGACATAAAGGAATTAAACCAACTGATCAATGCTGAGATTACGGAATTTATCAAGGTAAAGAAGGAGTAGGTGTGGATATAAACTTGTTATTGTAACTTCAGGAATTTAATTTAATAAACATAGTATGATGAGAATACTCGCAATCTTCTTTTCACTTATTATTATCAATAAAGTATTTGCACAAAATGTAAACCCCGATTATGTTGATGGTGAAGTATATGTAAAATTTAATGAAAACTATTTTCAAAATATCTTGGATAAAAGTCCTATTCTTGATCTATCTACGATACCAATTCCTCATAACCTACTGAACAAATACAAAGTAAGAGAAATAGAAAACTCCTTCTATTTTCTTGAAAATAAAAACACTGCTTTACAATTTATTTTCAGATTAAAGTTTGATAAAATAAATATGGTTGAAGAATTACTGATGGAGCTTCATCAACTAGATGCTGTCCAATTCGTAGAAAAAATACCTGCTTTCAGGACCGATTGCACTCCAAATGATCCTTTTTATTCAACACAGTTTTCGTTAGACCTGATCAATGCTGAACAAGCTTGGTGCATTCCAAATCAAGACTCATCTGAAGTTATTATAGGAGTTGTTGATGGTATAACACGACAATGTACTTTTAGGGCAGAAAAATGTATTATTAATGGTTAGCAAATTAAAAATTATGAAACTTGAAATTTTACTTTTCTCATTTACTATATTTCTACTTTCATGTATTGAAGATGATCCTTTTATTTCAGAAAATGATCTTATCAAGTTACCTTCTGTGGAATCATTTATTGCTGAGGGTTACAAAACGTATTCTAAAGCCGTTTTTATAAATCCAGATTTAGATACTATTGAATTGGGTATTTCTTATGATAAGCGTAAAGCCAATCATGAATTACCTAATAATGAATCAGTAGATATGGAGTTCTTTGAAATTCAACTTTTTCATTCTTCTGATACTAATCCAATCAGCATAAATCTCCAAGGTTCTGCTTTTTTATCAACTGATAAACGAGTAAAGCCATTTATTAACATTTATTAACATTGATTACATGTTATTCTATGTTCAAGATTTTACTTGGATGACCATTACAATTGAGGATATGGTTGTTAGTTCCACGTTTGAGAACAATTTTTATTCATCATTACAAATTAACTCAGAAATGTTTGAGCAGGTTTTTAGAGTAGAAAATAAAGAATCAGATATTTATTCTACAATATTTTTTAACCAGAAACATGGAATAATTGGATTTATAGACGGTCACGGGATACTATGGAATTTTAAGAATTTTAAAATCTAAGAATATTCTAGGATACTTGGCTGCTTCCTATGAGCCAAGGTGAAATTTAGGTAAATAAAAAAGAATCATCAATACTCACCAATAAGTGGAACATCATTTTCGAGCCCGATGGTCGCGGCACTTTTGGGATTAGTATGGAAAGCAAATCCTTCATTAACAAGGGATGAGGTAATAAATTGTGTTTTAACTACGGCCACACCTCTTAATTGGACAGGTAGTGGAACAGGTAGAATAGATGCATTTGAGGCAATTAATTGTGCTATTAATACTTCGACTTCATCAAACAACTTACCAAACCATTTGGAAGAAATTCAAATTTACCCAAATCCTAGTTCTGATGTTATTAGCATTAAAGGTGTTTCTGATATAAATATTACTGAGATTATAATACATGATATTAGTGGGAGACTTGTTTACATACACAAAGATCTTAATAAATCGTGGATTGATATTAGCAATCTATCACAGGTGTGTTCTATATAAAATTTAAAAACGAAGTAGACCAAAGTAAAACAATGAAATTTATCAAAATGGAATAATGAGTCACTAAACCAGTAGTACTACTTAATATGATCTGGAGTATACTTACTTAGTCCTATAGAATTCATAACTATTAAAACTTAGTCCATTCAATATATTAGAATCATAACGGACTCACTTATTAGAGAAATATCTATCTCAAAATCTATAAAGGAATTATTATTTTTGTAAACTCATAGTATAGTTCCTATAATAATTATCGGTCCTTTTTTAAATCCAATTAGAGAAGATAGACCGTAAATAATACGTACTATAGTATATAATTAATAACCTATTTATATGATCGCTTCTACTTTTAGATATATCGCATTTATTTTTTGTACTTCTTTAGCATTTGTCATTCCACAAAATAGCTATACGCAGTCTAGATGTCATACTGATGAGTATACGCAGGAACGTTTAGCAAATGATCCGGAATATCATTTATGGCTTAAAGACCTACAAGCCCAATTACATAAAAAAGTAGATTATTCTAAATCTGTAAGTTGTACTAATCCTTTGGTAATTCCGATAGCTGTTCACTACGCAGGAGGAGTCACCACTGCAAACGAAAACTGTCTTATTGACAAAGCATTAGAACAAGTCGACGTTCTTAATGAGGATTTTGGTGGATATAATTCTGATATTACTAATTACTGTGATCTATCAGAGATGTGTTGTGATCAGTATCCAGCAGATGCGATCTCTCAAGGTACTTGCATACAGTTTTGTTTAGCCTCTTTGGATCATCCCGCAGGAGAAACAGTTATTGGCGGGTATGCAATAACGGTAGGAGATCATACCTGGCCATCTGCTCCGGAGTGGGAAGGATACTTAAATTTTTTCGTCGTTGATGGAATAGGATTTTTAGGCCAAGCTCCTTTAGATGGAGGTGCTGATCCTGATGGTAATGGTGTTCAGATTCTGGCGGCTGCCTTTGGAGGGCCTAGCGGAGGATGTACTTCAGGTGTGGGAATCGATACTGATGCTACTTATAATCTCGGCAGAACAGGGACTCATGAGGTAGGTCATTATATGGGGCTTGAGCATATTTTTAATGGTTGCTCGAGTACCAGTGGACCAGATTTTAATACTAATAATGGAGATGGTCTAGATGATACTCCAGAACAAAACAATCAAAACTTTGGATGTCCTACCACTAATACTGGAGACTGTAGTTCAACCTCGGAGGACTGCGGAACTGCTGACTTCTATTTTAATTATATGGATTACGTTGATGATGATTGTATGTATATGTTTACAGAGGATCAGGGACAGCACATGTTTAATATTGCAGACATGGCAGGAACCGGAGGTAATGCAGCATATAAAAGTGAGACGACAGTTTGTGATGATGCAGATATACCAGATTATGATCCTACTTACCCTAGTGGATGCTCATCATCTACCTTACCCGATTCCGATTTTACACCAGTCGCTGGAAGTATAAATATTTGTCCAGGAATGGAGGAGCTAGATTTTTTAGATGCTTCTACTGGATGTGCAGTGACTGGATGGAACTGGACGTTTTCTGGAGCGGGAGTCAGTCCTACATCTTCTACTGATCAGAATCCTACAGTAACGGTAAGTAATACAGGTACTCTAACAGTTACTTTAGAAGCGTCTAATTCTTCAGGAGTAGATCCTACTCCTGAATCTAAGGATTATACCATTACTATTTTTGGATCTGGAGATCCTGAGTGTAGTGACTGCGGAAATACTTTTACAGACTCAGGTGGAGCTACAGCGGACTATGGAAATAATGAAGACATGGAATGGACCTTTTGTGGTGCACCAGGCGAAGTAGTAGAGGTGGTGTTTACAGCATGGGATGTAGAAGAAAATGGTACATGTTCGTGGGATGCTTTAGAAGTCCATAATGGTGATGATACCTCAGCTCCTAGCTTAGGAGTATTTTGTGGAAACGTATTATCCGAGGCTCCAGGTGGAGGAACGATCACTTCGTCAGATCAGTGCATTACTTTCCGATTTACATCCGATAATACTACTACTCGCGATGGATGGGAGGCCACTATAAATTGTATCATTGCACCTACATGTAGTGATGGTATCCAAAACGGAGATGAGACAGGTGTAGATTGTGGAGGGGCAGAATGTGATACCTGCGAATTAACCTGCGATGATACCTTTTTAGATTCTGGTGGATCTGCGGGAGAATATCAAAACAACGAAAATATAGAAACCTTGGTTTGTCCAGATGCTTGCACTGAGATGGAAGTGACTTTTAGTTTTGTGGATATAGAGGCAGCAGGAAATGGTGGAAATAATGGAACAGGGTGTTGGGATTATTTGACGATTTATGATGGAGATAATTCTGGTGCTCCGGTACTAGGAAATTTCTGTGGAGAGGATAGTGGTGATGGAGATAATGCAAATATACCAGCAAATGATCTAGACGAGGGCGATGTAATCAGCACATCTGCTGGAAATACTACGGGCTGCCTATTGTTTGTGTTTACATCTGATGATACAGTAACTGAGGGAGGATTTGAGGCGACATTTAATTGTTGTCCTGCTGTTCCCGTAACATTTATATCGTTTGATGTTTTGGCTGGAGCCAATGAAATTTCTTTACATTGGGCGACAGCCTCAGAAATACAAAACAATGGTTTCTCTATTGAAAGAAGTATAAATGCTATTGACTTCCAAAGCATCGGTTTTGTAGAGGGACATACCAGTTCTTTTTCTCGTAAAGACTACAGTTTTATCGACAGAGATGTATTTCCATCGAAGCGATATTACTATAGGCTAAAGCAAGAAGACGTAGATGGTGGATTTGAATATACCCAAGTAAGAACAGCAAAAATCTCATCGGTCAGTGATGTAAAAATCTCATTGATCCCTAATCCTAGTAATGGAATTTTTACATTACAATTTAATGATGCTCTTGCATCGAACGTAAATGCTATAAGTGTTATCGACAAAACAGGAAGAACGGTACATTACTTAGATCAGCTTAGTGCTGATGGAGCTTACGTCCATTTAGATTTTACAGATTTACCAGCTGGTGTGTACTCAGTAGTCATAAACCAATTAGAAAAAATCACTGTTAAAAAACTAGTGGTTATAAAATAAATTTATTAATAAATCCCTAATCAGAAAAGCCACAGGTATTAACTGTGGCTATTTTTATTTCTCTACCATCGGATTTTACCTTTATCTTTAAATCATAAATAGAAATTATGAAAAATATTTTACTGCTGTTTTTACTTTCCATAAGTTGTACTATTCTTTCTGCTCAAGAAAATAATTGGAAATCTAAAGTAGATGATAGCATCTTAAATAAACTGGCAGAAACGGATGAAGTAGAATTTCTAGTCGTTTTAAAAGATAAAGCAAATCTCTCATTGGCGAAAAGCCTCAGTACAAAAAATGAGAAAGCTCAATATGTCTATGCCTCCTTAAAATCCCATGCGGACAAATCTCAGAAAGATCTAAAAAAGTATTTAGATGCAGAGGCAGTTCCTTATCAAAGTTTATTTATCGTAAATGTTTTAAAATTATCTGGAGACTATAGTTTACTAGAGACGATCGCTAATCGGACAGATGTCAAAAGAGTTATGGCGAACCCTTCTGTGAGTTTTTCCGCTCCGGTAAGAGAAACAGCACCATTACAAAAAACGCTGGAATGGGGTTTAGAGAGAATAGGCGTCGACCAAGTATGGCAGATGGGAATTAGAGGAGAAGGTGTAGTCGTCGGAGGACAGGATACTGGATATGAGTGGACTCACCCTGCCATCGTGGATACATATAGAGGTAACCAAACATCAGGAGTAGATCATAATTATAACTGGCACGATGCGATCCATGAGATCAGTCCTTTGCATAATGATTCTATCCCAGATCCTAGTTTAAATCCTTGCGGATTAGATGTAGATTATCCATGTGATGATCATAATCATGGAACTCATACGATGGGGACAATGGTAGGACTCGATGGCGAAAACGAGATCGGTGTAGCTCCAGAGTCAGAGTGGTGTGCATGTAGATCTATGGAGAGAGGGTATGGGACACCGTTTACTTACTTAGAATGTTTTCAGTGGTTCGTAGCTCCGACAGATTTAAATAACGAAAATGCAGATCCTTCTAAAGCTCCTCATGTTATTGCAAACTCATGGGGATGTCCAGAAATGGAAGGATGTAATCCAGATAATTTTTATTTGCTAGAAGAAGGAGTAGATAATTTAAAAGCAGCAGGTACTGTTGTGGTCGTATCTGCAGGTAACGATGGTAGTGAGTGTTCCTCTATCAGTAAACCAGCTTCTATGTTTGAAAACAGTTTTTCTGTCGGAGCGACTAATGCACAAGATACCATCGCTGGGTTTTCTAGTCGTGGTCCTGTTATTATAGACGATAGTGGTAGAACAAAACCAAATATCTCCGCTCCTGGTGTGCAAGTACGGTCGTGTATCCGAGACAGTTCTTATGCGACATGGTCGGGAACTAGTATGGCAGGTCCTCATGTAGCAGGAGTAGTGGCACTGATGATTTCTGCAAATCCGGATCTAGCAGGTCATGTGGATACGATCGAGCATATCATAGAGCAGACCGCTGTCCAACTAGCGACTGAGCAGGAATGTGGTGGTCTTACAGAGGCAGATATACCTAATAATACTTATGGTTACGGACGTATCGATGCATTAGCAGCCGTAGAGATGGCTATGGCTACCATGATCAGTAGTGCATCAAAGATTGATAATGAGCTGGTAAATGTTTTTCCTAATCCGACAACAGGAATTTTATTTGTAGATAGTAACGGAACGGAAATATCAGATCTACGTTTAATAGCAGTAAGCGGAAAAATGCAAGAAGTATCTCTTGTAAATAATCAGATAGACATTAGTAATTTGCCAGAGGGTGCATATGTATTACAGTTTAGAATCGGGGAGACAGGACAGACGATCAGTCATAAAATGGTAATGCTTACTCATAAATAATCTCATATGTTTAACTGGCTGAGTAATTTATTTAAATCTATTGACGAAGAAAAAGAAGACCCGATGAAGTATTTAATTGTGGGACTAGGGAACATAGGATCTGAGTATGTGGGGACTAGACATAATATAGGTTTTGAGGTGGTAGATTATATCGCAGAGGCATTAGGTGGGACTTTTAAAGTAGAGAAGCTAGGAGCAGTTGCTGAGGTAAAACATAAAGGACGGACACTCATATTGTTAAAGCCTTCTACTTATATGAACCGGAGCGGTAAAGCGATTCGTCACTGGATGACCGTAAAAAAAATAAATAAGGAAAACCTACTAGTCGTGCTCGATGATCTTAATTTAGATTTTAATAAGATCAGGCTTAAAGCCAAAGGTAGTGATGGAGGACATAATGGACTAAAAGATATAAACCAAATGATCGGTAGCGACTACGCTAGATTACGGATAGGTATAGGTGCTGATTATCGTAAAGGACAACAGGTAGATTTTGTATTAGGGAAATGGACAGATCCTGAGCTAGATGAACTAAACTACATTATAAAAAAGGCATCTGATGCTGCTCAGTCTTTTTGCTCTGCGGGTGTAAAACATACGATAGCAAATTTTAATGGGAAGGTGTAAGGTGGATAGGTCTATTAAATAGTGACTCAGTATTAATAACTTCTTTTACGATTACAAAATTTTAGCAAGCTCTAATTCCTTTTCGATCTGGCTAAGATAGATTTTATCTTTTTGCTCCACGTATGGATCTAGTAATCTAATACCTTCATTATATTTTTTAAAAGCAAGTTTTAGATTTTCTAAGTAATCTTTCTTATTCTTAACTTCTTTATAAGCAAGTGCGATATAATAACGATTTTCAGCTATGTCATTTTCTTGCTCTTGTTTTTTAAACACATCGATTGCTTTTTGGTATTGCTCTGTTTCTAAGTACAAAACTCCTAAATGGAGATAATCAAAAAGACCGGCATAATGAGCTGGATCATTAAATTGCTCTAGTATAATACTGATGGCTTTTTCGTTTTGGCCCAAGCATTTATAACATAATGCCCTCGCAATCTGTAGATGGTAGAATCCGTTTTGGCAGTGACCGATATCATAATCTACTAGGCTATCTAGTAATTCGATATCTTTAATAGCTCCCTCGTAGTCATTAAAAAACTGAAATCGACACCAGCCACGATAATCTAAATTTTCTTTAGGATTAAAATGTACCGCTTTATCAATCAAGGCTTTCCATGTGATAAAATCTCCACTCTTTAAGTATGCTGTGGATTTGGCTTTATAGGCAAATGCAAAGGTCGAATCTATAGCCAGTGCTTCGTCTAAAGCAATTTGATATTCTTTACTAAATTGATAATGGCCATTTCTTTTTTCCGCTACCGTACAAGCCTCATATTTTAAATCTTCACCAAAATATTTATAGGCCTGACAGTTGGGCTGAGCGTATAATTGAGCGGTTATGAATAAGTACAAGATGCTGAATATTTTTTTCATGGCATTATTTCTATAAGCTTTCCATTATCTATTTTAAAAATCAGATATTGATAATAGTCTTTTGGCGTTTGATCATGACGTTGTATGACCCATCCCTTTAGCGATTTTGTAAGCGTTAAAAGTTGGTCAGTAATTTTAGGATCAAACACTTGTGGCGTATATTCCTGATCCGAGCAGATAACTCTAAACCGTCCGGTTTCTCCTTTACAGTTGACTACAAAACGTATTCTTATCCATCCACTTTGATCGACATTAACACTTTTATACTGATCAAAAAAATGATTAATTAGTGAAATCTTTTCTCCGACGTATTGCATCCCTTCTTGAAAATGAAAATATTGACTCGCATTTTTATCTCCATTGCACAGTTGGAAATTAGTAGAATCTAATTGTTCCTTAAAAGCAGAATCACCGACCCATCGTAGATAATTATGAGAATTCTCATTGCTAGAGCAGCTAACTAGAAATAGCAAAAAGGAAAGTGATAAGAATATTCTCATTTTTAGATTATATACATTAATAATACATAGAAATTCTTGTGCTCACCAGATTCCTAAACTCATTTACAAATGATTAACAATAAGCATTAGTACGGTTTTATCACCTGGACCTTCCTTGCTTTTTTTAAGATGGGTTTTACAGCTTCTTTTATTTCCTTTTCTAAAATATGAAGCAGTCGTCTTTTAGTAAAATTAGGGTGAGTGATGACACCTATTTCTCTGACGGGTATTGGGTTTTCTATTTTGTATAGAAAATCTTGATTGATCAGATTTTTATGTAAGCTAGCTAGTCTAGGTAATAGAGTGATCCCTTTATTCATGTTTACCAGTTCGATTAGAGATAGAATAGATCCGCTTTTAAAATCTAAGTTATGGTTAGGTTTTTTGATCTTCTTTAGATGACATATTTTTTCTATTTGGCTAGTTAAGCAATGACTTTCTTCTAATAACCACAGTCGATTAACATCTATGTCGTCAATTTTGTATTTTTTTATTTTCCTGTTTTTTCCGCTAGCGTCATAGACTAAAAAATCTTCTTTAAAAAGACACTTCTCTACTAAATCTTTATCCTTTAGTGGAAGTGATAAGATACCGATATCAAGGTCTCTATTTTTTAAACGTGTAACGATATCTTCAGTGGTAATTTCGTTAATAGTAAATTGAATATTGGGGTAACCCGTTACAAGCTTGTTAATAAAAAGTGGAAAGAGAAAAGGGGCTAGTGTCGGGATGATGCCTATTTTTAGAGTACCATTAAACTGCTGATCACTTTCTTGTACAAGCTCTTGTAGATTTTCAAATTCGTTATAGATAACCTTAAGCTGCGTGATGAGCAACTTGCCTTCTTGGGTAAGGGAGATAGGCTTAGACTTGCGATTAAAAAGCTGTCGATTAAACTGTTGTTCCAGTTTTTTTATCATGGTACTTAGTGTGCTTTGGGTGACATAGCACATATCAGCAGCCTCACTAAAACTGCCAGTTTTCTCTAAAGCGAGAACATATTTTATCTGCGTAATAGATATTGATGATATCAATAGTTATATAAATTATATAGTTATTATAAATACATAAATAAGACGATCTTTGGACTTTTCAAAATATAAGTATAATAATATGGATACTAAAGACGGAGACATAAGTAAGTGCCCATTCCATAACGGAACGATGGGAGTACAGAAATCAGCTGGTGGTGGTACCACTAATAGAGACTGGTGGCCTGGTCAGTTAAAACTTAATATTTTAAAACAGCATTCTAATAAGACTAATCCAATGGATGAGGATTTTGATTATGCTGAGGCTTTCGCCAATTTAGATTATGAGGGTTTAAAAAAAGATCTGACTCACTTGATGACTGATTCTCAAGACTGGTGGCCTGCAGATTTTGGACATTACGGTCCTTTCTTTATCAGGATGACCTGGCATGCAGCCGGTACGTATCGTATCGGTGATGGTAGAGGTGGAGGAGCCACAGGACAGCAGCGTTTTGCACCTTTAAACAGTTGGCCAGATAACGGAAATCTAGATAAGGCAAGAAGATTATTATGGCCGATAAAACAAAAATATGGTAATCAGATTTCATGGTCTGATTTACTTATACTAACAGGAAATGTCGCTCTAGAATCTATGGGTTTTAAAACTTATGGTTTTGCTGGTGGACGAGAAGATGTATGGGAGCCAGAAGAGGATGTGTATTGGGGATCAGAGACGATCTGGGAAGCAGGAGATAAAAGATATTCAGGAGATAGAGATTTAGAAAATCCACTAGCAGCTGTGCAGATGGGATTAATTTATGTAAACCCAGAAGGACCAGAAGGTAATCCAGATCCTTTAGCTGCAGCAAGAGATATTAGAGAGACTTTTGCTCGTATGGCAATGAATGATGAAGAGACTGTAGCCCTGATCGCGGGAGGTCATACCTTTGGGAAAACACACGGTGCAGGAGATGCTTCTTTAGTAGGTGTAGAACCAGAAGGAGGAGCGATAGAACAACAAGGTCTCGGATGGGCAAGTACGCATGGAACAGGGATGGGAGGAGATACCATTACCAGTGGATTAGAAGTAACTTGGACTCAGAAACCTACTGAGTGGACGCACTTATATTTTAAAAATCTTTTTGAGAACGAGTGGGAGCTCACTAAGAGTCCAGCGGGAGCAAATCAATGGATCGCAAAAAATGGAGCGGAGGATGTACCTTACGCTCATGATGATTCTAAAATGCAAAAAGCAGGAATGCTTACCACAGACTTATCACTGAGATTTGATCCGGCGTATGAAAAAATATCAAGAAGATTTTACGAGAACCCTGAGCAATTTGAAGAGGCATTTGCTAAAGCATGGTTTAAACTAACGCATAGAGATATGGGACCTAAGATCAGATATCAGGGACCAGAAGTGCCACAAGAGGACTTGCTATGGCAAGATCCACTTCCTCAGCCATCTACAGAGACGTTAACTGATAGTGATATTACGGCTCTTAAGGAGCAGTTGCTAAATTCAGGTCTTACTGTATCAGAGATGGTATTTACAGCATGGTCATCTGCTTCTACTTTTAGAGGATCTGATATGAGAGGTGGTGCAAACGGTGCAAGGATTAGACTAGCTCCGCAAAAATTTTGGGAAGCAAATAATCCTACCCAGTTAGCTAAAGTGCTATCTATTTATGAGAATATTAAATCTAGTTTTAGCAAAGAAGTATCTATCGCTGATATCATCGTGCTCGGAGGTACTGCAGCTGTAGAAAAAGCAGCAGCAGAAGCTGGATTTGCAACGAGAGTTCCTTTTACTCCGGGTAGAGTAGATGCTTCCCAGGAACAAACTGATGTAGAATCTTTTGCAGCACTAGAGCCTGCTGCTGATGGTTTTAGTAATTATCTAAAGTCAAAGTACTCTGTATCCACTGAGGATCTTTTAGTAGATAGAGCACAGTTACTTACGCTGACTGCTCCAGAGATGACGGTACTAGTAGGAGGATTAAGAGTTTTAGGAGCTAATGCCAATAATACAAAACATGGTATTCTAACGGATCGTGTAGGTGTTTTGACTAATGACTTTTTTACTAACCTTCTAGATATGGATGTCAGATGGAAAGCCATTAATGATGACCAGGAAATATTCGAAGGGACATCTGTAAAAACAGGTAATGTAAAGTGGACTGGAACGAGAGCAGATTTGGTTTTTGGATCTAATTCCATTTTAAGAGCAGTAGCTGAGGTGTATGCAAGTTCTGATGCAAAAGAGAAATTTGTAAAGGACTTTGTAAAAGCATGGACTAAGGTGATGAACTTAGATCGTTTTGACGTACAAAAGCAAACTGCTTAGTATTGAAATAACATAATTATTACCGAAAGGTAATCAAGGTTTAAATAAAAAATGACTGTCTGATTTCCAGACAGTCATTTTTTTATCGCCAAAATAAGAGAGCGATCTTCAAAATTTATGCTAACTATTGCTTTTTTCTTAAAGGGTTGCGTGTATCATTCGACGTAAGTCAAAAACAAAATATAATTAGTTATACACTCAAAGAAGCTAGGCTTAAAATAGTAATAGTTTTTGGTCTGAATAAAAATTAAATAATTGTAATAATCATTTTTTGAACATTTATAAGCAGTAATTGTATCATTTGTGATTAGAATGCATATTTAGAGTATCCGCTAGGACCTATTCGGGTTTTCTATTCGATGTTTATGGGCAATAACCATATATTTATATAACTGATTTTATCAATATCAACAAAAGCTAACATTTATGCGTAAAAGTCTACTTTTTTCTGTTGCTATCATCTTAACCGTTTTTGGAATATGGCACTTTATGGATGCGGAGAGTCCTAAGTCAGAACCCTTTAAAAAGGCCCCAAAACAAGAACGTGTTCAGGCCTGGGCAGATCAGGAATTTGAAATGATCCGAGATCTAAACACTAACCAGGTAGATCGACGTAGTGTAAGACAGACCATAGATAATATCACTAATTATAGCACCAAGTCTACTAACACTTTGCAGTGGGAAGAGAGAGGGCCTAATAATGTAGGGGGGCGTACTCGAGCTTTGGTTCCTGATCCTAATGATCCATCAGGCAATACATTATGGTCCGGAGGAGTATCAGGTGGTTTATGGAAGTGTACAAATGCATTATCTGATGATTATAGTTGGGAACGAGTTAGTACCTATTTAGGTAATGCTGCGATATCAGACATAGTGATTGATAAAAACGACCCTAAGCTAATGTATGTCTCCACTGGAGAAGGGTGGTTTAATGCAGATGCCTATGTTGGAGATGGAATATATAGATCTATCGATGGCGGTGTAAACTGGGAGCGATTAGAATCTACTTCTGATTTTACCTTTAGATATATACAGAAACTTCTAATCTCAGAGGATATCTTATTTGCAGTGACCAGAGATGCTGGTATACAAATGTCGAGAGATAGAGGTTTGACTTGGGTAAAGTCTCTAGGTAATGGACAGTGGGGATTTTCTGACAGAGGAGCAGATATCGATATAGCTTCTAATGGTGATATGTACGCCGCAATGGGATTTGGAGGAACATCAGATGGAATATATAAATCTGAGGATAATGGTGACAGCTGGACTTACTTTGACATGACAGGAAATCCAGCTTGGAGAATAGATCTTGCCATTGCACCATCTAATCCTAAAGTAGTTTATGCTCTAAAAGAAAATCCGAGTACGAGATCCGTAACAGAGATTATAAAAACGACTAATGGCGGATTATCATGGGATGTTTTATTTGCTCCTTCCGCCATAGGGATGGAATCGTTTAGTAGAAATCAAGCATGGTATGATTTGTCTATTGCAGTAGATCCACAAGATGAAAATAGAGTCTTTATAGGAGGAGTAGATGTTTTATTAACAGAGAATGGTGGAGAAAGTTGGGAACAGATTTCTCAGTGGTTTGGCGGACAAGGTATACAGTTTGTACATGCTGATCAGCACCTTGTAAGATTTTTAGATGACACTGGAAACAAAGTAGCTTTTACAAATGATGGAGGGGTATATACGACAATCGAAGGTAAAGCTGACTTACCTACTATAGACAGAAAAAGTAGAGGATATAATACTGTGCAATTTTATTCTTGTGCTATTCACCCTACAGATCCTGATTGGATGATCGGAGGAACGCAGGATAACGGAACGCATCTATTTAGAGATGCAGGAGAAAATGCGACGCAGGATGTTACTGGAGGGGATGGAGCTTATTGCCACATAGACAGAGATAATCCAAATATACAAATCGGATCTAATCAAAACCACTCTTACCTTGTGACTCAAAATTCATGGAATAACAGAGAAAGATATTCCCTTCCGGGGAATGTAGAACGCTATTTTATAAATCCTACGGATTACGATGATGTGCATGATCGTTTACTACTTAGTGCTAACACTAATAAGATGATGATGATGAATATCTATAATGGTGGATTTGATTCTATATCGATATCAGCTTTAAATGGTAGAGTTTCTGCAATAAAAGTCCATCCCAATGATCCTACTAAAATTTATGTAGGGAGTAACAATGGAGTAGTTGTGCGTATCGATTCTCTTTTTCAGGATAATGCAAAAATCACAACGTTGGTTACGGGTGCTGGATTTGTTAGAAATATAGATGTCGATATTAATGATCCTAGCCGTATCTTGTATTCTGTTTCTAATTCTAATGCAAATGGAATTCACGTAAGTAATGACGATGGAGTAACATGGAATAATCATGATGGAGACATACCGCCTATACCTAAGCGTTGGGCGTTGTTTAATCCGCTTAGCTCTACTTCTTTACTTCTAGCGACGGAGATCGGAGTGTGGTCTACTGATATGATAGACGGAAATAATACGCAGTGGGTATTTAATAATAATGGACTTGCCACGACTAGAGTCGATATGATGGATATTCAGCACGAAAACAATATTTTAGTAGCAGCTACTCATGGTCGTGGGATGTTTACTACTAATTTATGTGGAGCTGATATGGATAATGATGGAGATGGTTTTACCTGTGCAGAAGATTGCGATGATTTTAATGCAAATGTAAATACTTCTGCAACGGAGGTTCCGTACAATGGTATCGATGATGACTGTGATCCTACGACTCCTGATGATGATATAGATGGAGATGGATTTATGTTTGCTGATGACTGTGATGATAATAATGCGATGATAAATCCTGATGCAATAGAGATCGCGGATAACGGTATCGACGAAGACTGTAATGGAGTAGATGGTGATCCAGACTGTGATACTTTTTATTCTGGTCCATGGGAGATATTCCTCGGAGGTGGTAATTGTTTAAATGGCCCGATTCTTTCCGAGTGGCAAGTATGGTCAAATGAAGCGTATGTCATTTCTGATCTTAACGAAGACTTTATGTATTTCTTTGATTTCTGTAATGGTTATGACGAGTCAGTTTTTATGGCCGATATAAAATTATACGCTTATAATAATACAGACGGTAGTAGAGGAGCTCTTTTGCAATCAGTCGACTCTTGTCGAATGGAATTTAGTTATACACTAGATACTACATTTCCGGATATATTGGTTGTGGTTCATGATGTAAACGATTGCATAGGTGAGTCGGATCTGACAGGTAACGGTCAGGCTATTTTTGGATGTTTAAGTTCGGGTATCGATGCAGATGGAGACGGTTTTACAAACGAGATCGACTGTGATGATAATAATCCAGATATAAATCCTGATGCGGAAGAGATTTATTACACTGGCATAGACGAGGACTGTGATGATAGTACAGTAGATAACGATCAGGATGGGGATGGTTTTGTATTAGAAGATGACTGTGATGATACTAACCCTAATGTAAACCCAGATCAAGTAGAGATTAATTTTAATGGTATCGATGATGATTGTGATCCATCTACTTTAGATAATGACTTGGACGGTGACGGGTATGGATTAGGTGAAGACTGTGATGAGTCAGATCCTAATATAAATCCAGGGGCTACAGAGATTCCAGGAAATGGTATAGATGAAAACTGTGATGGACTAGATGAGATTGTCGCAACACATGAGTTAGGAAATATTAGACTTAATATTTTCCCTAATCCTACTCAGGGATCAGTACAAATAGAATTAGACAATCAGATAGATATTATGACGACCATTTATGATATCAATGGAAAAGTACTCATTACTAAATCTAGAGATACTAAATTTGATTTATCGCCTTATGCTGACGGTATTTATCTAATGGAGTTAATGGATATTGCGACTGGAAATAGGGTAGTAGAAAGAATAGTTTTAGGGAAGTAAAAATATAACCTTAACAAAGAAACAATAAGAAAAGGCGACTCTATAGGGTTGCCTTTTCTTATCTCTGATATATAAAAAAGGACCTTAAGATTTTCTTACAAACCTTAAGATCCTATAAATGGGATTATCGTTTTTCTTTATTCTTGCAAATTCTAAATAAATTATTTACAAGCCATTTAGAAATGTTTTTATTCTATTGTACTAGAGTAAGTGCTCCACTGTATGAGCCTGTAACAGGATTTCCATCTTCGTCTTCCAAACTCCAGTTGATTTTCACAGCATCTATATCGCTCTCACTTATCGTAACCGTTCCAGCTGTAATTTCAGAATTTTCCGTTGTGGCTTGTACGGCTCCATCTACAAAATTAAAGGCCATTCTGTTTCCATCAGAATATTCGTAAGTTCCATTTACAAGTCCTGTAGAAGAGTTAGTGTTAAGGTCTAAATAAATAACAGGACCATTTCCTGAGCCAGAGATACCATCAGAAGAAACGGTATAAGTTCCTCCTACTATCGTGACATCCCAGTCAAAACTACCATCAGCATTAGAACCATATGATTCTAAAACACCTGCAGTTAGAGGTAAACTTTCTCCTTGATAATTTAGTTGATTAGCCGTGCTGCTATCATCGTCATCTCCACATGCTGTTACTAATATTGCCATAGAGAAAAATAAAAAAAGTAGTTTAATGTTATTCATCATTTTTGTTTGTTTAATATAAAATTAGAAATATTCAAATCAATGTTGTGTATATCTTTCTTTAAAAACTATTAAATACTGTATTTCTCCTACTGTACTTCCGTATAACAGTTCGTGGTGATCTTGAAAGCAATTAATATCGCTGCAAGAGGCACGGGTGTCACTAGTATTTACTACATCATATGGTCCTCCACTTCCGATAAGTAATTCCAGAAGACTACCATCAGCTGTAAAATCCATTTTAAATCGGCTACCATAAGCTCTGAAATCTAAAACATTTTTTTCTAATTGATACATGACATTTTGAGTTTCAAAATTATCACTAACAGTCACTTCTGTTTCGCTTGTAATTTCTAGTCTCGTTAAAAAACTATTATACACACCGACATCAGGATCTGCAGCTTGACTAATTGAGATTTCATTAAATGTACTGCCGTCATATATAAAAGCTTTTACAGACTCTATCTCAAAGCCATCTGGGAGATACGAGTTAGGATAGGTTAATTGAAGATCGCCAGTTCTGCAGCTAGATGTTGTAAATATGATAAAAACAAAAATTAAGATTGGAAGTTGTTTTATAATCATTTTAGAAAGAGTTTAATAATAGTCACAAGATAGATTTTGGTTTTGGAGCTATTAGAAGTCATTGGTCTAAAGGTAGAGTTGACCGGAGTATCGGAAAAGGCGTTCTTTATTTTTTTAAAGTTTTACTTATAATACTATTAAGAAATTCGTCTTTACGTCTGCGGGCAAGAGGTACTTGACTTTCATCACTCATGATGATCACGCCTTCTTTGAGGTATCTAGAAATATAATTGGTATTGATTAGATGCGATTTATGAGTGGTATAGAATCCATAGTTTTCTAACATCTCTTTAAATAAACCTATGTAGTAAGAGGATACTATTGTTTTACCATTTTTTAGAAATACTTTGGTGTATTTATTCCAGCCTTCGCATCTTACGATATCGCTGATTTCTACAAAATCATAGGCATCTCCACCAGGAATTGCCACTTTGGTATTTTGATTTCCTACTACATTTAGATTATGCTTTAGTATTTTATAATTTTCTGATTTTTTTTCTGATTCTATTTTAATGGCAGCTTTTTGTATTGCAGAAACAAGCTCGTCTGTTTTGATAGGTTTTAGGATGTAATCCACAGCACTTATTTTTAAAGCATCTAGTGCGTATTCATTGTGTCCAGTAATAAAAATCAGCTGAAAATTTATATCTGATAATCTTGCGATTAAATCAAAACCATTTCCACCTGGCATGGAAATATCTAAAAATAGAATATCCGGATTATAAACTTTTAAAAGCTTTTCTGCTTCATCAATGTTTTCTGCTTCGGCAAGGACATTGATATTCTTGCAAAACTTATCGAGCTTAATTTTTAAAACCTCACGTAGTTTGGGTTCGTCGTCTACTATAATAGCTGTAAACATAAATTTGGAAATGTTCTATTAAAAATATGAGGTAAAGATCATTAAATTCTTTTGATTGGAGTAATGGTAGTTTATAAAGGAGTAACGGATACATTTAAGTGTTAAACGATACTGTGATTTTAGTTCCCCTCGGATTGTCTATCGTTCCTAAGTCTACAATATCTACCTTAAATTGTTGGTTATGGGTTTTAGATAAAATTTCTAATCGTTCTTTTGTGATTTCCGCACCACGAGACTTATGTTTCTTTGTATTCCATTTTTTAGATGCTGCACGTCCGACACCATTGTCTTGTATAGTACAAATTATTCCGCCATTAATACTTTCTGAAAGATGTAAAATTAGCTTACCCTTTTTATTTTTTAAATGATAAATGCCATGATTAATAGCATTTTCTATGTATGGTTGTATAATCATCGAAGGGACTTCGTCCATCATATTGAGATCTTTCGATACATTAAATTGATATTCAAATTTTTGATCAAAACGAAGATGCTCTAGTTTAATGTAGAGTTTAAGCATCTCGATTTCTTCACTTAATTTTACAAAGTCTTTTCTCGAAGATTCTAGTATTCTCCGCATAAGAAAAGCAAAGTCCGATAAATACTCTTCAGCGAGTTCAGTATCTTCTTTTTGTATATGATATTGTATGGCTCCGAGAGCATTAAATATAAAATGGGGATTCATTTGAGATCTTAACGCTGTAGAACGCATATTAATGAGGTTGTACTTTAAAACATTAACCTCTCTATCTTTGATCGCTTTTCTTCTTTTAATGTAAGATCGTAATAGGATAACTAGTAGTAAAAATATAGTAGCGAGGGCTAGGAGTAATCCATATCGATTGATAAAAGTTTGTTTACCAATTTCGATTTTTTGATCCTCGTACCCTAGTGACTGTTGTATAAGTGTTTGTTCTTTACTAATAGGGATCTTTATGGTTTGATCCACTTTAGAGATAAAATTTCCTTTAGCGTCTTTAAGCGTATTCCTAAGTAAATAATCTTTAGAAAGAAATGATTGATGTATAGAATAAGGTTGGAAATTTAAAGTACAAGAATCTACATGAAATGGAATTTCTACTTTTTTTAAATCATTATACTCTGTTGTAAAATTTAAACCATTGATCTCATACTCCAGAGAAGTTAAAAGTAGAGAATGTTTTTTCCTAGACTTAACTATATTTTTAGATATTCTATTTATACCATTGATACTACCTAGATAAACATGGTCACTAGTAGTAGCAAAAGAATGAGAATTTAAATCGCTACTACTAAGACCGTCAACCTTTCGGATGTTTTTAATTAGATGAAAATTAGAATCTAAAACACTGATCCCTTTTAGAGTAGCCAACCAAATATATTTTTCTTCATCGATTCCAACGGTAAGAACAATATTATCAATAAGACCATTTTCTACAGTATAGCGTTTTATTAAAGAATCTTTTTTATTTATAGAGACACCATCACCATAAGTCCCAGAGATGGTATATCCATTAAGTTCTTTGTGATCTAGAGTCGAGTAATTATGTATTGTGTCCACCACAGGGTTCTCTAAATCTAGACTATCAGTATCATCAAAATTTAATTTATAAAAACCGCTATACGCAGATAGATGAATGCCGTCTTTTGATAATGTAGCGGTATAAATATTTTTTCCTAGAGCTGGAAGGAGCTTGGTCTTTATAATTTCTTTTTTCTCAAGATCAAATAAAGCAACTACAGCCACCTTGTTTAAATGACCAGTTAAGAAAATATGTTGATCATTAAGACTTAAAAAGTTAGAGATGCGGATATCTGTTTTTTGTTTAATTAGTTCGTCTCCAAAATCCCAAATCCATAAATCATTTCCTCCAGAACCAAAGGAACTAGCAAAAAGTAAATCGTGCTTTTTATCATAATATCCATAGTAATTAGCTCGGAATGCTTGGGGATGTTTTTTATTTGGGAAGACAGTTGTCACCGAATCTTTTTCATACTTATAAATACCTATACCTTCCTTTGCAAAGTAAACCTCATCTGTTTTAGTTCTATGGATTATCCACCAAACAATGTCACCAAATTTACCTTCTTCTAAGTCTGAGTTCCATAGGTTTTTATAGATATACTCCGAGTAGTTTTGATATATAAGTCCATTATAAGTCGCAAGTAGTATCTCTTCCTTAAAATTAGGGCTGTAAAAATCTCTTATAGTATTTGTCTTTTCTTGGATAAATGAATAGTCTTCTTTTCCTTCTTCTGAGAATAAATAAAATTGCTGGATTCTACGTGTGTCAAAACTAAGACCTAAAAGGGATTGTCCTTTTTCGTCCTTTTTTAAAAGTCCTGTACTTCCTTTCATTTTAGTGGACATGATATGCTTTCCTTGGACTAGTTTCCAAACTTTATTATTACGTATATAGAAAAGACTATCCTGTACCGATCCTAACACCATGCTTACACTATCATGTAAAATAGTAGAGTTTTGAGTACTGGACACTGTAAGATTCTGATTATCGGATAAACCTATAAGCTGATCATCTATGATATCTAAATATTTCCAAGTGACGGTATCTACTAAGGACTTATACTTATTTAGAATAGAATTTAATTCTATTATCTCACCGTCTATAATATAATTAGGGTTATCAGGAGTCTGAGGAAAAGGTTTAATATTTTTGTTTTTAGTATTAATTACGTAGGAAGCTTTTTTTCCTAATAGTACTATCTTATGATTGTCGAGAGATTCGATCTTATCTATCTCGTCTAGATCTACATTGATATCAAAATCAATATTCAAAAAATCTTTACCAGTGAAAAGTTGAAAATTCAGATCTGACACTAACCATATTTTTCCTTCCGTATCGCAAAGTATATTACGCTGAGATCTGTAAGATAATCCATCAAGGATACTATATGTCTTTGAAAAATGCACACGCTGTGCAGAAAGGGAACTACATAAAATAGTTAAAACAAAAAGTGAAAGTATTCTAAATTTCAAAATTAAAATGGTCTTATAGTTTTCTCTAGTTAACAATATAGGACATACATAGTAATAATTGTAAAGAATCGTCTCCTATCGGAGTAACGGTCAATATTAGGGAATACCGTTAATCTCACAATACTTTCCGTTACTCTATTACATCCAAATCTCCTCTTTGAGGCATATACATTTGTGTTAAACAATTTCTAAAATAATGAACAACTTCCAGTTTTTATTTTGGATAATGCTATTCGCATCATCCACGATAATCGCCCAGGTTCCTTGCGAGCCAGAATGCTGTCCTAACGGACCAGAGTATACTTTTAATGACCTGTCAGGATCCTTACCATCTTTTGGAACATTGGCAAATGGGGGATGGGAATCGCTAGAAGGCGACCCGTTTTATAATAGTGATATAGGATGTACATCAGATGGAAGTATTGGTTTATTCGGTACGACCTTTACTACAGGTGATCATGCGATACTTACCCAAAGTGGTTTTGGAGGCCCGATTGATATTTTTTCTGAGGGTAATGAATATTGTATCCAGATGTGTATAAATAATGTAGACCTGATAAGTGGAAGTCTAGAATTATATGCGGATGGTACTTTAATCGCAATCACTCCAGTCCAAGTGCAATCTGACGGCTGGCAAGTTGTAAATATAAACTGGTTAGCTAGTGTAACTTCTCCTTCTTTTACTGTAAAAAATAATTCGACAGGACCTTTAGATGACCCACCGACGATTTATTTTGATGACGTTTGTATAAACATAATTGATCCTAATAATCAGGTTAGTTGTATGGCAGATTTTGCTTTTGTAGAAGAGGAGTGCGGAGTCGTATGTTTTGAAAATCTCTCTTGCGGAGAATATGATTTTACTGTATGGACATTTTTTGGCCCGGGCTTACCTGCCGCTGGTGACCCTGTAAATGGGGCAGATCCATGTTATACTTTTCCTTTCACAGGAATATATACAATTGTTTTAGAGGTTTTTTGTAGTGATGGAACTAGTAGCACAAAGACAGAAACTATAAATATTAATTTTCCAGATCCTCCTAGTTTTAATTGTCCTACGGATTTTACAGTAACATCAGATCCGCAAGAGGATTGTATATATGATTATGCGGTACCATCCTTTATGATCGTAGATGGCAGTGTGCTATGTACATTAAACGGAGTGTCGGTAAACCCAGGAGATATAATTTCTTTAAACGTAGGTGTACATACGATGACATGTACAATTACTGGAGAATGTATCGAACCAGAAATATGTCAATATTTAATTACGGTTACCTGTGAGATGGATCCAGAATGCATTTTGCCAGAAGATTTACCATGGGAAGGATCTGATTGTTTTGATAAACCTAAATTACTACAGCCTGGTATTGCGGTTGTGACCTGTGGAGTAACGACTCAGGTTCCGTCTGCAGATCGGTTTCCTATAGGACTTATAGATTTCAATAATTCTATTCCTGCGTCAGGAAGAATAGATATAACAGATCCTGCAAAGGTATATCACCATTTGGATTGGAAAATAGAAGACTTAGGAAATCTTTTTGGAATTGCGATTAATGATAATAGCGGGGAAATACTATTAGCTGCTTCGTCTAATTATGGAGCTAGATTTAGATCCTCTTTAGGTACTACCATTTTACGGTATGGTAATCTAGGAGGAGGAGTAAATGACATTAGTGCCGCAGGAACTATATATAGAATTCATCCTACTACAGGTGTGCCTAGTGTTTTTACAGTATTACCTCAACAAGCTGTGCCTATCAAACATACTGAGTGTGAACGAGTAAATGGAGGGACACCTGTTTATACCGTTAATCGTACTACTGGTGTAGGGCTAGGTAATGTATGTTATGATAAAACTCATGATCAATATTTTGCAAGTAATATGGAAGATGGTCGGATCTATAGAATCAGTGCTACAGGAGTAATATTAGATAGTTATGATCCACTTACTTATGATAATGGAGCACCAGGTTTTAGTGGTCCTGGTTTTGTAGAATCTCCTTATGGTATTGCTGTAGAAAATAATGGAGCTAGATTGTTTTTTGGATTAAATGCTTTGACTAATAGTCCGTCTATTGGAACAGCTGCATCAGCTTCTCCAGCTATATACGCTATCGATTTAAATAGTACTGGTCAATTTGTAGGCACTGTTGATAACACTACCTTACCTGCTGGAGCTACTTATAATAACTATGTTGGAACTGATGTTTTACAGACGACCATTCCTATTGCTGGAGGTGCGACTTATTCTATAGGAGACGAGATATATCTAATCTCCGATCTCAGTTTTACGGATAATAATAAATTACTTGTAGGAGTTAGAGTAGGTTGCGATGGAAATTTTCATTCCTCTTATAACCATCATGGAGAATCTAATGTGATTAATTTTAATTCCTCCACAGGCCTCTACGATCTCGTAAACGAATTTGATGTTTCTGCATTTGGTTGGGCAGCTAGAGAAGATGCTTACGGTGGTGTGAGTTCGTACAAAAAGTCAAATGGAGATATAGATTATCTTGTTAGTTCATCTGATATATTGGCGGAAGCCGGACCTCATGGAATTGCGATATGGAATGATCAGTCTATCACTAACCCTATTAATCCTATCGGAGCTTTTTCTTATGGTCTTTTAGGAACTTTAGACTCTAAGGGAATGGGAGGAGATGTAGAAGTCTTTAGTTTTTGTGATACAGAGTCCTTAGTAGATTGTGATTCTCTGATGGTCATAAGCAAATCACTTGAGAACGTGTGTTTCGATCCTAATATTGTTACGGGAAATCCTTGCGGTGCTGTTTTTGATCCTGTATGTGGGTGCGACGGTATGACATATGGTAATGCATGTGAAGCTATGGAAGCAGGGGTTACCACATTTATATCTGGCGAATGCAATGGTAATAATACACCCGATGTTATGGAAAAATGTTGTCACTCTTTTGATCTTAAAAATAACTGGGGGACAGATATCTTAGAGTTAGAGGTAGAGATATTAACTGGGCCATGGATTTTTAATAATGTAAACTTAGATCCACAATTTCAGTTTGGTTCGTGTGGTTCTTTTAATCAAAAAATGTGCATTTCTCCTGTGTCTGGAGGAGCTATTCCTTTGGGGATTACTGTAGATGCATTTAACTTTTGCTTTGCTTCTACTATTAATAATCCCATCGTAGATCCGGTTGTAGAATTTAAGTGGAAGCAAGTTATAAATGGAATGGATACCATTATAGCTTGTCGAGATACTTTAAATTTTGAATGTATTCCTATACCAGAACCAGATACATGTCTTACAGTTTTAAATAAAGAAATAGATTGTGACCCTAATGATCCTACGATTTATAACTACTGTTTTGATGTTATTAATAATTCAACCGTAGATGTTGGGCAGGTTACATTAGAATGTCTGACTCCAGGGTTTGGATTTTTACCTTTTGGAACATCATCCATTATTAAAATTCCAATACCTAATCCGCTCCCTAATGGATCCACTTCTCAAATATGCGTGGATATAAATACAGCCATTCCGATTTCTGGACCTACTGATGTTTGTATCAAATTAGGATTAGTTTCTAGTGATGGAACATCTTGCTGTCATAGTCCTATACTTACTTGTGTAGAAATATTTCCATGTTGTGATCCTTGCGAATTAAAGGATGTGATAGCTACTAATATTTCTATGTCCGATGAGGAGTGTTGTTATAGTATCGGTCTAGAAAATCTTTGCGAGATTCCGTATTTCACAAAATTCGAGGCTGAAATATTAACGGGTGGGGTATGTTTTGGCTCGCATGTTATTGATCCACTGCAAGCTCCTAACTGGAGTACGCTTTCTTCTCAAAGTAAAATTTGCTTAACACCAATATCAGGAACAATAGATCAAACGATGTATCCTAATCTTTTGGATTTCTGCTTAGATAAATTAGATGATCCTTCTAAGGATATGCCTCAAATTGTTTTTCGATGGTACCATATAGATCCTAGTACAGGATTGCAAACCGTTGCTTGTACAGATTCCTTAACAACTACTTGTGAGGCTCCTGATAGCAATGTATGCCTACTGGTCACAGATCAGGAGCTAGTATGTATTCCGGACAGTAGTAAATACCGTTACACCTTTACTGTGACTAATACTAGTAATCCATCTTTTACAGCTGATAAGCTGCATTTAAATATTAAAAATGACCCGATAAATTTTGGCGTCTTTCCTACCGGGCCTATTATACCTTTAGGGACACCATTGGCTCCAGGTCAGAGTACAACTATTAGTACGTGTATCGTCACGACCTCTTTTCCTGCTACCATACCTGATTTAGTATTTTCTTATCGACTACAAAATATGATAACAGGAGACTGTTGTTTTGAGAGTGTCTGTGATACGATTCCGATTCCTTCTTGTTCTACAATGGATGAGTGTTGTGATGATTTCGACGATTTTTGTAATCTTATTGATCAGGGATTTCAGATTTTTTCTCAGGACGATTGTACTATCACAATAGATGCTACTCAGTTTGATTCATGTCATTGGTATGGTACTCCTGCACCGGACTGGGGTGACGGGTCATCTGGATTTCCAGTAATCACTTCAGCAGTAGGTGCGGGACCGTGGACTTATACTTATGACCAAAGCGGTACGTATAATATTTGCATAACTGTATATGAGGGATACGACGAAAACTCATTTTGCTGGAATAAGGAGATGTGTTCAGAAGTAACGATTGATTGCCTTTGCGGCGAATTAGAATGCGATGACTTAAGCCTAGGTTTAGATCCAGATGATGACAATTTAGAAAGTTGTTGCTATATAGGATACTACGAAAATGATTTTTGTGAGGATTATTTTAAAGGAATTAAAGTAGAAATATCAGCCCCTAATTCTATCTCGCAGTTACAGACATACCCTGGTTGGATTATTAATCAACTTTCCCCATTAGTAGCGGAGATATACCCCACAACAGGAAATGTACCCTTTGGTGATGACGAGTTTTTTAGTATTTGTAATGCCACAAATTCAGGTAATATAAATATGAAAATGAGCTGGTTGGTTTCTGATGATGATGGAAATTGTATAGAGGTTTGCACGGAAGAAGAGTCCTATACTTGTACACCTAATATAGGAGGTTGCCTAGATATTGTTCAAGATTCTATCGATTGCGATAGTAACATGTACTGTTTTAAAGTGATTAATAATACGAGTCCTAGTATCACTATCAGATCGGTAGAATTTATTCAGCTTAGTCCATCGGGTGCAGTTTTATCACCTAACCCGATTTCTATACCTCCACTCAATTCAGGACAGACATCTGACTGGATTTGTATTACTTATGACACAGCAGGAAATTCAGACTTATGTTTTTTACTAGTCGGACATGAGGCTGATTTACCAGCTGGTGACCCCGTAACATGGTGTTGTGTAGACACAGAAAAATACTTTATCGAAGACGAAGAAAATTGTGGAATGGGAGAGGAGTGCTGTGATATCACTGAGGAGGCTTATGATGTTTTTGCGGCTAGTAATTTTGGGATAGCTGTAGATTCTTGTGAGGTCTGTGTCGATCTGGCATTAGATAGTTGTGATGTAATTCTAATAGACTGGGGAGATGGCTCCACATTAGGATCTCCTTCCCCTAACGATCAGATTTGTCACACCTATTCAAGTTCTGGGTTGTATACTTTTACGTCTACGAGTTATAGAATAGATCCAGATAATCCAGGAATGTTATGTGTACGCTTTGATTCGATCATTCCTTTAGACCTAGACTGTGAAATTTCTTTAGGGGATTGTTGTGAGGATGAGGAATATTTCTGTGATTTAGTTGACTTAGGTTTTGAGATGTCGGTGGATAGTAATCAGTTAACGATTAGTACTACCCAGTTTGATAGTTGTCATTGGTTTGTGACATCGGAACCGGATTGGGGAGATGGGACTATTCCTCTTGTTGGGCCATTATCAGCAGCAGATACAGTTCTATGGAAACACACTTATGATACTACGGGTATGTATAATATTTGTATAGAAGTATATGAGGGCGATACTCCGGATGAGTTATGCTGGTCTAAGGAACTATGTAAAATGTTATGGATCGTCTGTGATAGCTCAGCGGAGATGGAAACTGATACCGTTGATATTAACCCTTGTGGTCCCTCTGTTTTAAATATCCCTACTGGGTTTACACCAAATGGAGATGGTCTTAACGATGTTTTAGAAATTACAGGATCTGATAGATGCTTACCTATAGATATTACTGTATTTAATAGGTGGGGGCAGATAGTATATAGTAAAGTAGATTATGATAACTCTTGGAATGGGGATAATACTTCAGGGATAGCCATTCCGGATGGCACATATTTTCTGAAGGTAGATTTTTATAACGTCGAGAGTCAGCGGTTGTCTTATCAAGAATACATAGGGTATCTAGACCTAAGAAGGCAATAATATAATCACAAAAAAATTAAAATCATGAAAAATTTTATAATCATATTGATCTTGATGATGCCGATTATTTTATCGGCTCAGCAAGATGTTATTCTCACAAAATATAGTTTTAATGGTATGTTTTTTAATCCTGCTGTTGCAGGAAGCACTGGAGAAGAACAAGGATCCGCTTTTTTACATTATAGAGATCAGTGGATGGGTTTGGATGGATCTCCTAAAACATTCTTAGCAGGTACAGAATTTAATTTATTTAAAGACAGGATAGGTTTAGGATTAACTCTGGGGAGAGAATCTATTGGAGTGGATTCTCGTACAGATGTGATGACTAATTATTCTTACCGAGTTAAATTATCTGATGGTTACTTAGCACTAGGAATTCGAGCGGGATTTAATTTTTATAAAAGCGCTTTGGATGCTATAAACCATACTGATGCAGGTGACAGAATCTATGATCAAGGTAATATAAATTATGCTATGTTCTCTGTAGGAAGTGGCGTGTACTTTTATCAGAAAAACTTCTTTGCTGGATTTTCTATTCCTGCTATAAGCGTAATAGGTAGAAATAGATTACAAAAAGTAAGACATTATTATTTGCATACAGGAGCCAGTTTTGCGTTAAGCGAATACAGTGATATAAAACTGGATCCAGAAATTTTACTAAAGTTTGTAAGTGGTGCCCCTATACAATTTACGCTAGGAACAAGGTTGTGGCTTATTAAGGATCTGAATATCGGAATGCATTATAGAAGTGCGGATGCTTTTGCACTGAGTACAGAATTTATTATATCTAACCAGTTGACTATAGGAGCTTCTTACGATTTTCCTTCAACACCATTAAAAGAGACACATAACGGAACTGTCGAGTTACTTGTCGGATACAAGTTTAATTATGCAGGATATTACATTCCTATGGGAA
>CALLXF010000044.1 GCA_938015805.1 uncultured Saprospiraceae bacterium
TAAAATTTCTTGTTTATATTTTTTATTGATGATGGCATTTTTAAAACTGCTGAGATGATGGTTTAGAATGTAATCATCATCATCTATAAAACATATATATTTTCCAGACACTTTTTCTAGTCCGAGATTTCTCGCTGTACTGCGTTCTTTGTGAGTCTGATAATAATATTTTATCCGATCGTCATTAAATGAACTAACGATCTGCTTAGTCTCATCCTCAGATCCGTCATCTATAATTATCAGCTCGTAGTCCGTACAACTTTGAGCGATTACGGAGGCGATACAATGCTTTAGTAAAGGAGCACGATTCCGAGTAGGAATTATAATAGAAAATAACGGCATGGTGTAAAAATAAGCCGCAAATGCTAATTTTACGTTGTAATCATATAAAGAGCTATTGAACATATCATATCAATTGATAAAACGACTAGGTTTACGTAAGTCGTTTAACCCAGAGGAGGCTATTATGATTTTTGGAGATCCTAGGAGTGGGAGTACGTGGCTGGCAGAAATGATATCTACTGCAACGGATAGATTACTAGTCGATGAACCATTAAATTTAAATTTTGCAAAAAACCTGTTACCAGATACTTTTGGTTGGCGACAGCATATTCCGGTGGAAAAAGACTGGCTTGAGGTTAAAGATTATTTTATCCATTTGTTAAATGGTAAGAAAATTCCACCTCAATGTCTAAGACATAATGATCTTAGAAGTTTTTTAAAATCTGAAAACGCGGTTTATAAAACCATAAGAGGAAAGAGATTATTACATTGGCTTAAAGCCAATATAATATTTAGGTATAAACCTATTTTTCTTATTAGACATCCTTTAGCGATGATAAGTTCACTGAGTAAACATCAGTCTTGGGATTATCCTTTTAAACCGTTTAAGCTACCAAATAATAATCAAGAGCCTTATAAAAAACATTATGATTTCCTTAGAACTCTTGTTACCTCAGAGCAACAGATTTTAGCACACTGGTGTATAGCTAATGAGATTTATTTTAAGCGTGATAATATCATTAAGGATTGTATTATTGTAAAGTACGAAGATCTATTATCAGATACAGAAAGCACACTGGTAGATATCTTTAAAGAATGGCAGATGGCTGGAGAAGGTATTCATAAAATAGATTTTAGAAGGCCTAGTAGTTCGTCTAATAAAGCACAAGATATTTTGCCTGCTGTGCAGATGGAACATTGGAGAAAAGAAATGAGTACAGCATCTTTGTTAGAATATAATCGTATTCTGGAATACTTTAATATAGTGTACTGATGTCTAGAGAAAAAAGGATAGCCATAGTAGAACTTGAATCTCATAACGAGGTACTAAGGGCGTATTTATTAGTATTACTAGAGTTAGATTATTCTATCTTATGCTTAACCACTATGTTTAATTTTATGCAACTAGGTGATTTACAAAATAGAGATACTATCGAGTTTATATTAAAAGAAAAACATGAAAGCTATGAAGATTATTTTTTTGAAAATAAATCAAAATTAGTACAATGCGAGGCAGCTATCATAACTACACTACCTTTGAGAGAGGTTTTTTTTAGAAAGTATAAATTCTCTTGTATAAGTATTTTTGTGGTCCATAAGTATCACACCTATTTTAATCCTACAAAAAATATAAATTTAGAAAGTATAAAGGATATCGGAAGATTTATCAAAGGTAAAATTGCTGGATATTCTAATACCTATCTAAAAGCCATTTCTAATTTTGATGGAATAGTTATGCCATCCACTACATCTTATAATTACGCAAGACAGCAAGATAAGCACGGGCCTATCAAATTACTCGGATCATTAGACTTTGCAATTAACGAATATGTTTCTAAACCACAATTGCATGATGTACTCCGTATAGTAATTCCTGGAACTATAGGTTTAAAATCTAGAAACTACATACCCGTAATAGAAGCTTTAAAAGGTTTAGTAAACAGAATTGACACCAATGTGCAAATACATCTCCTAGGGCGACCTCAAGGCACTTATGGCAAAGATATAATCAGAAAGTGTAAAGCACTAGAAAGTAAAAAACTATCGTTTTGTTTTTATAATGATTTTATTGATCAAGATAAATTTGATCAAATAATGTATAATGCTGATTTCCTGATATTACCTATTGCTGAGTATATGAAATTTGATATCTACAATGAGAAAAATGGTTATTCTTGCGTTTCTGGAAATGTAAACGACATGGTCAAATATGGCTTACCGTCTATTTTACCTTCTCATTATCCGCTAGATAAAAACCTGGAGAATGTTGTAGGTCGTTACGAGGATTCTGAGGATTTAGGACGGATTTTGGAACAATGGATTAGCCATAAAACGTATGATAAGTTAAAGACAAATGCTTCCCATTTTTTTAGTTTTTATAAACCCTCGGTAATGAGTCAGAAATTTGGTAGGGTTTTAGAACACATAATATAGTGGATATTAAGAAAACAGAATATCAGCAATTTTGCAAAGAATATCAGGATCAGATTCCATTATTTTTTCAACCTTACTGGTTAGATGCGGTATGTGGTCAAGAGGGATGGGACGTGATATTGCACAAGAGTCGAAATAAAATAATAGGAGTTTTACCTTTTGGAATAAGTACCAAGTTCTTTCTAAATAAAATCGTTAATCCTAATTTATCCCCAAGACTGGGTGTTTATTTTATATATCCTGAAAACCAAGAAAAAGAGGAGCGTAAAATATCTTTTGAACATAGAGTTTCTAGAGAGTTGATTGCTGAGTTGCCCAGTTGTTTTTATTTTAACTTGAGTTTCCATACAAGTTTTAAAAACTGGATGTCTTTTTATTGGAGTGGATTTAGACAGACAACTAAATATACTTTTGTTATTCCTGCAACACTTACTAAGGATCAGGCTTATAAAAACATCAAGAGTAAGACTAAGAATATTATCAGAAAAGCGGAGTCTTCTCTTATAATAACGGAGGGAAGTTTAGAAACCTTTTGGAATCTAAATCAAAAAACATTTGCTAGACAGCACATAAAAACCCCTTACTCTAAAGAAAATATTATTTCTATAAAAAAAGCATTAGGTCCTCGTAATCAAATTTCTATTTACCACGCTGCAGGATTAAACGAGACGATGCATGCATCTATACTATTAGTAAATGACATGAAGACTACTTATTGTATTGCAATAGGATCAGATGAGGCATATAGAAGCTCTGGGGCGATTTCATTATTATTATGGCATGCTATTAAAAAGACCTTAGATGAGGGTAGGAGTTTTGATTTTGAGGGAAGTATGATGCCTAATGTAGAACCGATATTTAGAAACTTTGGCGGAAGCCAAACCCCTTATTTCCTTATTTATAAATCAGCCAATCGATTTACGGATGCTTTACTAACGTTAATAGGTAAGTGGTAATGAAAGTAGGAATATTTTACAATGATATTATTCTCGAAAGCAGGCTAACGTTCGTACTGGACTTTATAGAAAACCATCCATTAAATAATAATGTCGAATTTACGGTAAACCAAAAACAGGAAAGAAATATTTTTTATGGTAAAGGAAATACAGATTTCCATTTTAACGTACCGAGACAAAATAAAATTTTTAGTTCTAAAGATAAATGTGAGTTTACTAGTAATCTCTATAAGCAATCTGACACCTTACTATATAGTGTAGAGAGTGTTGTAAGAAATGACCAAGAGTTTCTAGAGGATAAGCAATTTTCCTTTGACATTTTTGAAACTTTGTTTTTTCATTTAAGTAGGATAGAGGAGATTAATTTAAACCCTTTACATTTAAATAATCGTGGTCAGATAAATGAAAACCAACTCTTAGTGATCAAAAATAAAATTGAAAAAATTCCCCATGTTGATCATATTGTAAAAGCCTTTATAGAGATTTTAACTGGATCAAGTATTTTTGTTCCTACTAAGTTTATGGTTACTCATGATATAGATTTTATAGAAAAATATAAATCTATTAAGTCGTTTTTCCGTTTTATGGCAAGAGCGATTTTTAAGGGCGAGCCTGTGAAAGAAATAATAAATCAGTATCGTAAAGTCAGACGAGATATTACTGATGATCCTTATAATACGTTTAGTGAATTATTATTAGAGCGTACTGGGATAGAAAAAAGAATTTATTTTTTAATGGGAGGGAATCATAAATATGATAACACCTATAGTATAAAGCATCCTAGTTTTCTAGAGGCATTAAGTCTAAGTAAGGAGAGGGGTTATGAGATAGGAATCCATCCATCCTACGAAAGCTGGACAACTAAGGAAATGATTATAAAAGAGAAATCTAGATTAGAGAGATGCTTGAATGAGGAGATATTTAAAAGTCGACAACACTTTTTGCATTTTGATATTAGTAAAACTCCAGAGGTACTTTTGGAAGCAGGAATTGTGGAGGACTCTTCTCTAGGTTTTACTCAGTATATCGGGTTTAGATGTGGAACAGGATTTCCATATTATTTATTTGATTTTAATAAGGAGTCTAAGTCCGAACTACTAGAGGTACCTTTAGTTTTTATGGATTCTGCTGCGATCAATGAGTCCAAGACAAGTTCCACCCCACTAGAGGAGATGACTAAGGCATTCCAATTAACAAACATGCACAATACTCAAATTTGTTACAATTTCCACAATTCGAGGATGGACACAAGTATTGCTGAAGGTCGTCTAATTAGAAGGATTTATAGAGAATTATTTTTATGAACATCTCTATGATATATCGTGTTAACGCTGCTGTTCCAGAAAACCTCGGAGTTCTTTTAAAAATGAACGGACAGCAAAATGCTTTTAACCAACTCGGCTACGTATGCGACGCATATTATCATAGAGATGGAGATATTATAAAGAGGGATGCTAGTGGAAAAGAGAATGTATTAGAATCTATAACTTATAGAAAACGGAGTTTTTCTTTCAGGGATTTTTTTAATGTATTGTCTAAAATTCCTACGATTATGGATACAGATCTTTTATACATTAGATATCCATTTTCTACTCCAGCATTTTTAAATTTTATAAAAGGATTTAGAAGTGATCAGGTCGTTATAGAAATGCCCACTTATCCATATCAGAAGGAGTTTAAAGGCTTATCGCGAATGTTCTTAAGCATTGATAAATATTATTCTTCTAAGCTTAAAAAATACTGTAAATCGATTATTCATTATGGAGGAGAGCCGGAAATATTTGGTGTTAAGACAATTAAAAGTAGTAACGGAATCAATAGCAGTCGTTTTTCATTAGTGCAAAATCATGGAGTCAAAGGATTAAAAATGATAGCAGTGGGAAAGTTTAATTATTGGCATGGATTAGATAGGTTATTAAAAGGAATGGCTGCGATTGATGATCAGGAATTGTTAAACCAAATACAATTAAAAATAGTGGGAGA
>CALLXF010000045.1 GCA_938015805.1 uncultured Saprospiraceae bacterium
GATTAAAAAAAGATCACTTAAATACTTTTAATTAAAAGCCTTTATATAATCCTTTTTTGCAGTTACAAGAGTTATCGCAATTTTGGCAAAATGACTTCTTTAAACGTTTTCCATTCGCGATAAGCGTAAAACAAAAGCTTACTACCTCTGGTAATTAGCCCTACTCTTCTTCTTCAGCGGGTTCGCTAACAACATGGATCATATCTAAGCCTAAAAATTTCTTTTCCTGGCTACTTATAGAAAAGAATCTAAAGATACCGCCTGAGGCCTTTGCGATGTGTTCAGCAAAAGAAAGATATCCTTTGTATAACTGATGAGCAGTGTCGTTATCTAGCTTAGCTAATACAGGATTTACTTCTGCTATTTTTACACTCAATTTAGTTTGTATCGCTTCCATTTCTCCACTAAGACCTTGGATGACTTTTTCCATTTTGGCGATGATCTCTCCATCTACCTCGTCGTAAAAACCATAAAGAGATTCGTTTCCGGAGAACGATCTTACCTTTACAATTTTCTGAGCCCATGCCTGCTCTTCCTCATCTATATTTCCATCTGCACCTGCGATTAAAGTGGCAACATATGCAAATGTATCTTTTAACAATTGATACTCGTGGTCATTTAAATTCTCAAAAACACTCATAAGTCTTTTGTATTTGGCGGCAAAAATAAATTAAAACTTGATTATTTGCTCATTCTAGTTATTTAAATAATTGATAATATATTGAATATATCTAAGTATTTTCGCCGTTGACCAAAACTTGAGAAAACCATTGGCAAAAAAAGCAGGAGCTAAGACCAAAATGACGCCTCTAATGCAGCAGTATTTTGAGGTTAAAGGAAAATACTCTAATTCCATATTGTTATTTAGAGTGGGTGATTTTTATGAAACATTTGCCGATGATGCGATCAAGGCCGCAGACATATTAGGTATCGTTCTGACTAAAAGAAATAACGGAGGATCTGATGTTCCATTAGCTGGATTTCCATACCATTCTCTAGATGTTTATTTACCTAAATTAGTCAGAGCTGGGTTCCGAGTCGCTATTTGCGAACAGCTAGAAAAACCGAGTAAAGAAAAAAAGATCGTAAAACGTGGCGTTACCGATTTAGTCACTCCTGGGGTAACCACACATGATAACATCCTAGATCATAAATCTAATAATTACCTTGCTTCTATACATCTTAAAAAAAACGAAGCCATAGGTATTAGTTTTTTAGATATTTCCACTGGAGACTTTCTCGTTAGTCAAGGAAATCCTTCAGGAATCACTAAACTTCTACAAGGTTTTAACCCATCAGAAATCATCTATGCAAAGGACCAAAAAGAAAAAATAGACGAACTAATCGGAGATGAATATTACACTTATGGTCTGGACGACTGGATATTTACCGAAGACTATTGTATCGAAAAACTTAAAGGCCAGTTTGATGTGGCTTCGCTCAAAGGATTTGGAATCGAATCCATGGTCATGGCCCAGATCGCAGCCGGATCGATCTTGCACTATCTAGAAACCACTGAAAACAAAAAGATACAACACGTTAATAAAATCGCTAGAATACCTCTTGATGATTACGTATGGCTCGATCGTTTTACGATCAGAAATCTAGAACTCATCCGCAGTAATCATCCTGGCGGTACGGCCCTAGTAGAAATCTTAGATAAGACCGTATCCCCTCTGGGAGCAAGACTACTTAAAAAATGGATTATCCTTCCTTTAGTAAATGAGGTCGCCATTAAAAAAAGGCTATCCAAAGTTGCATTCTTTTTAAATGCTGGTGATACTGTAGAAGAACTGGATGTGCTCATCAGAAGGATAGGAGATCTGGAACGATTTATATCTAAAGCAGCGATCGGTAAAATAAATCCTCGAGAAATAAAATATATCGAGAGAGCTCTCGAAGCAATGGAACCGTTACAAAAAATATTACGAGAAAGTAAAAATACAGACCTCGAGATACTAGCCGACGGAATCCAACTTTGCGAAAAACTAAAAGAAAAGATTACTACAGAAATCGTAGAGGACCCTCCTGCCTTACTTGCCAAAGGAGGCGTTTTTAAAGAAGGTTTCCATGAGGAATATGATGAGTACAAATCATTACTGAGAAATAGCAAAGAGATTTTACTGGATATCCAAAACCGAGAGGCAGAAGCCACTGGAATTACCAATCTTAAAATAGGTTTCAATAATGTTTTTGGGTATTATCTAGAAGTAACTAATAAGTATAAAAACCAAGGCCTTATTCCTGATCACTGGGTACGGAAACAAACCCTTACTGGATCAGAACGGTACATCTCTGACGAACTAAAAAAGCTGGAAACAAAAATACTGGGAGCTGAAGATAAATTAAGAGCCATCGAAGAAGTTTTGTACGAAAAAATGGTTTTAGTTATTCAGGATTATATCAAACCAATACAAGGAGATGCTGTTATTATCGCTCAGTTAGATTGTATTTTATCCTTGGCAAAGGTCGCTAGCAAAAATAATTATGTGCAACCGATCGTATCAGATAATGATGTCATCGATATAAAAGATGGTCGTCATCCGGTGATAGAAATTAATTTGCCTTTAGGCGAATCATATATTCCGAATGATATTCATCTAGATCAGTCAGAGCAGCAGATCATTATGATCACGGGACCTAATATGTCGGGTAAGTCAGCAGTATTACGACAGACAGCGATCATCTGTCTTATGGCACAGATGGGATCTTTTGTTCCTGCTAGCTCGGCCAATCTTGGAATTCTACATAAGATTTTTACAAGAGTCGGTGCCTCAGATAATATCTCTAGTGGTGAATCTACCTTTATGGTAGAAATGAATGAGACCGCCAGTATCATGAATAATGTCTGCGGAAAATCACTGGTTCTACTCGACGAGATCGGTCGGGGAACCAGTACTTATGATGGAATATCTATCGCATGGTCGCTAGCAGAATTTCTACACGAAAGTTCAGAGAAACCAAAGACCCTTTTTGCTACGCATTATCACGAACTTAATGAACTCAGCCAATCCTTTCCCAGAATTAAAAACTTTAATGTTTCCACTAAAGAACTTAAAGACAAAGTATTATTCTTGAGAAAATTAACAAAAGGAGGCAGCCATCATAGCTTTGGAATACATGTTGCAAAAATGGCTGGAATGCCTAACAAGATCGTAAATCGTGCCAACGAAATTCTAAAAATATTAGAACAAAAGTCTGTTGAAAATAAAGCGGTCGATCAAGACAAAATGTCCAAATTAAAAAAAGCGGATCCAAAATATCAGCTTAACTTTTTTGAATCTACAGATCCGGAAAAAGAACAAATTATTGATAGAATTCAAGAGAGCGATCTCAACTCTATGACCCCACTAGAATGCATGAATTTATTAAATGATCTCAAAGCTCTTTTGGGGAAGGCTTAGGTTTTGATTTTAGATGTCAGACTACTAGATATTTGACATTAGACTTGTTACTTGGTTCTTGATACTTATCAATTGTAACAATAAAAAAGCCTCTGTATCAGATTAATAATACAGAGGCCTGAAAAAAATATTTTTATACCTTCTATTTTATAATCGACACTCTTTTAAATAATGTGCCTTGAGATGTAGCAATATTAAGGATATATATTCCAGAGCTACACTGAGAGACATCCATTACATAAGATAAATCTCTTGTTCTAAAATCTACTCCACTAATTATCACTCTTCCCGAAGCGTCTAACAAACTAATATTTATATTTTCCTCTTGAGTAAATTGCACATCTATAGATAAGTTAGCACTAGTAGGATTAGGATAAATAGATAGTGATTCTATAGATTGAATCTCATCCGTATCAGAAGTCATCTTAATCTCAAATTCTTCACTATTTAGTAAACAGTCATTTGCATCTCTAATCTCCACGGAGTAAAATCCAGGCATTAGATTTGAGACATCTTCTGTATCTGCCCCATTAGACCAACTAAAGTTGTAAGGACTTATTCCTCCAGTAGGAGTTATGTCAATAGAACCACCCGCACCATCGATGTCATTAACTAACTCTTCTATCACATAATCTATTACATCAGGTTCGGATACGGTGTAGCTTTCTAGGGACTCACATTGATTTTCGTCGATAACGGTAAATGTATATGTGTCTGCAGGTAGATTAGCATTTATTAAAGTTGTTTCTCCGTTACTCCACTCGTACGTAAGTGCACCTGTTCCTCCACCTATCGATAAGTTAATAGACCCATTAGCCTCACCGTTACATCTTACATCATTCACATTTCCCTGTTGAACGATAGCATCTGGCTCTGATAGCGTAAAGGATTCCATCGTCTGACATCCTGCACCATCAGTAATAGTGGCAGTAACAGTTCCTGCACCTAAATTACTATTAGTCATTCCCTGCGAGCCATCTGACCACGCTACATCAAATGAACCTACACCTCCTGATAAATCTAGAGCAATTTCCCCTGAAGCTTCTGCATTACAAAGAGGATCTTTGGTATCACTAACAATAGATATTGCTGGATTTTCTGACAATTCGATCGTTACCTGAGTACTACGTGTTTCTGAGTCGTTAATCTCTATCACGTATAATCCAGCTGCTAATCCACTTAGTGAGAACTGATCGCTAGAGAATCCATTAGGCCCTACTACATCAGAGGAATAAGGTGCTACTCCACCTGTGGGAGTCAGAGTTATACTTCCCGTGCTTTGACCATTACAGTCTATGTTTACAGAGCTTAGATCTACCGTTAGAGGATCTACTATAGAAACAGATCTACATTTCTGTGTCGTTTCACATTCGTTAGTAATTTCTAGACATACTTCATGAGAGTCAGCTCCTGTTAAAGGATACTGGAAGTCTTCCTGTGCACTTACTACAACACCGTCTACTGACCAGGACCACGCAGAAGGGTTTCCTTCTGAATTATCTGTTAAGTATAAAAAGTCATCATCATTATCTGCTATGATTTTTGCCACTGGAGTATTTATAAATTGCTCTACTAATGTGGTACTGATGAGCTGACAATTAGAATTTAGATCGATAACAGTAAGGGTATAAACACCAGGCTGATCTACCTCAATCTCTAAGTCCGATAATACTGAAACTATATTTCCATCTACCGTCGTCCAATCAAAAGTATAGTCCGACGTATTACCATTTAAGGTTGCTGTAATTATTTGGTTAGTATTTGTACATGTGAGCATATTAGGTGCTCCTATTGCAGCGTCCGGAATATCCGTATCTACATCAACTGTTGCGATCTCAGTCGCACTACAACCATTAGCCCCTACTCCTGTAAAAGAATAATCTCCAGGAGAACTAACGGTAATACATAAATCACTTACTTCCTCTCCATCGACCATCCAAAAATAACTTTCGGCTCCAGCCTGAGTTGCACAAATGGTTACATCATTTTGAGAACAAGTAAGTGTCCCATTTTCCGCCGTAACAACAGGTGGCGTATAATCTCCCATCACCATTACTGCCGCAGAAGAAATACAATCGACATCCATATCCGTTACCTCCAGTGTGTATGTGCCTTGCTGATCAACAGTCGTCGTCAGTGTAGTAGCAATGGTAACTCCTGCTTCATCTTTCCAGGCATAAGAAAAGTTAGAACCCGTCGAAGACCCTGAACCCGATAATTCTGCTTCGATCACCTCACATGATAACTCATTAGAGACCGCCCCCATTGCAGTGGGAGCAACCTCGGAAGTAAGCGTTACAGATCCACTGATAAAGCAATCATTTATATCTTCTACAAAAATATCATAGGTACCAGCGGGTACGTTCTCAAACAAACCGTTATCACTGTAAGTATCATTTAAAAAGTATTCAAAAGGACCAGTACCTCCTTCTATGGTTATCTCTACCACACCGTTAGTATCACTACAATCTGGGTCTTGAGCTATAATCGTTTCCACAAGCGCTTCTGGTTCTTCTATTTCAAAAATTTCAGAATCTGTACAGCCTACATCATCTGTTACTATTACACTATAGGTTCCAGGAGATAAATTTTGAATATATTCTTGTGTTCCTCCATTACTCCACTGGTAAGCATAATTGCCTACACCGCCGCTAACACTTACCTCTAGATAACCATCAGAATTACCATTACATGTTACATCATTACTTACTTCCTCTTCGATATCAAAATCTCCTAATCCTCCTCCTGAGAAATCTATTGTGAACGGGCCTCTTTCAATAAAGTATCCGTAAAAATCTGTAATCGTCAAGTAGTAGTCTCCTTCCTCTAGATCCTCGAGATCTTGAGTAGTTTCTCCATTACTCCATTCATAATCTAAAGAATTATACCCGCCTACTACATCAATATCTATAGATCCTAGATTTTGACAATCTACGTCTTGTATCACTTGATCTTCTACCTCTAATTCAAAAGACTCTAACATAAGGTTTTCAAAAAACTGTACGGAAGCTTGAGCCGTTTCCCAAACTCGATTATCGTGTTTATTTAGTAAGTAAATGGTCGGAAAATAAGATATTTCGTAATCACTAGAAACATTTAAATCCGCTCCTTCTAGGCTAAAAATAGGATAATCGACTTGCGTCCAATCTCCATATGTAGAGTTATTACATCCCGCAGAGCCATATAAACACGCAGTGTTTGTACTCGCAGATGCTTCAAGCATAAAAATTTGTAATTCGTCCGATCCAGAAGGACCATAGTCATCATAAAGGGTCTCTAAAGTTCCTGAGTTATGGAATGTCCAGCATGGGCCACACCAGGTAGCACTAAAATCAAGTAGTGCATGTTTATCATTATCTAAAACATCATCATACAGATTGTGATCATTACCATCGATGTCGGTTAGATCAAAATTAGGAGCGAGTGTCCCATCAGCTAACTGAGCAGATAAACTAAAAGAAGTTACAAGAAATAAAAATGTAAAAAATCGAATCATAGTAGTGGAAATTTGTTGTTTTCCCAATATATGACAAATAATACACTTGCAAAAACTTAAATTAGCAAAAGGATAAGCTGTTTGTAAAAAAAGGGGAACTTACAATTTAGGGCCTCCCATATTTTGCATTTGCTGGGCAAATTTTTCCATGTTATTTCCTTTGCTCATCATATGCATCATTTTACGCATTTGATCAAATTGTTTAATAAACATATTAATCTCATGGATGTTACGACCACATCCTTTGGCTATCCTTCTCTTTCGACTCATGTTTAGCAACTCAGGCTTTCCTCTCTCATCAGGAGTCATCGAGTGAATAATCGATTCTACTTTAGTAAAAGCTGAATCATCAATATCTAGATTCTTAGTAATCTTATTCATACCCGGGATCATTTTCATGAGAGATTTCATATCACCCATCTTTTTGATCTGAGCCATTTGACCAAGAAAATCATTAAAATCGAATTTATTCTTTTTTATTTTTTTCTCTATTCTTTTAGCCTCTTTTTCGTCAAACTGATCTTGAGCTTTTTCTACAAAGGTGACGATATCTCCCATCCCTAGGATACGCTGAGCCATCCTATCTGGATGAAACACATCCATCTCATCTAACTTCTCTCCAGTGCTTATAAATTTAATCGGCTTACCTACAGTATACTTTACCGTTAGTGCTGCTCCCCCTCTAGTATCACCATCTAATTTTGTAAGTACAACACCATCAAAATCTATCGTTTCATTAAATGCTTTGGCAGTATTTACAGCATCCTGACCTGTCATAGAATCTACCACAAATAAGGTCTCAGTAGGATTTATCCCATCTCGAATTTCTGCAATCTCTTTCATCATTGCTTCATCTACAGCCAGACGACCAGCAGTATCCACTATAACAACATCATATCCATTTGCCTTAGCAAAAGCAATTCCATTTTGTGCAATAGAAACAGGGTTTTTATTTTCTGGCTCTTTAAAAACTCCTACTCCAGCCTGCTCAGCAACCACTGTAAGCTGATCGATTGCAGCCGGACGATAGACATCACAGGCGATTACAAGTGGTTTTCTACCTCTTTTTTCTTTTAAATACTTAGATAGCTTTCCTGTAAAAGTAGTTTTACCAGAACCCTGTAATCCCGCAATAAGGACGACACCTGGATTTCCTTTAATACTGATCCCCTCTGTATCTCCACCCATAAGATCGGTAAGCTCGTCCATCACGATCTTTACCATCAGTTCCCCAGGCTTTACACTTTTCAATACGTTACTCGTTCCTAAAGCACGATCCTTTATCTTATCTGTAAACTCTTTGGCAATTTTATAATTTACATCAGCTCCTACTAAAGCCCTTCTGATTTCTTTTATAGACTGAGCTATATTTAACTCTGTAAGTTTACCTTCTCCTTTTAAATTTTTAAAAGCTGATTCTAACTTATCATTTAAATTTTCAAACATCTCAATTATGGTATTTCTTATAAAAATTCAAATATACCGCAATCAATACAAACTTTATATGTAGTTTTTTGTGTTACTACAGTCTATAGTATATAAAATCGTGAATATCTTTGATTTATAAGTCCTTTTATGAGTAAAATTAAGTTTAGCTTAATTTGTTTTGTTGCTTTATGTTCGTTTACCTCCTTTTATCCTCAGGTGGGTACTCCCATAGATGAATTTAATGGAGTCTCTGTTATGTACAATGGTAATATTGCTAATGTTTTTGGGCGTAACGTAACCGATGATGGTTATAACCTAGGATTAAAGTACCAATGTGTCGAATTTGTAAAAAGATATTACTATGAATTTTACAATCACAAAATGCCAGAATCATACGGACATGCAAAGGACTTTTTTAACCAGTCACTAGATGACAAAGCATTCAATGAAGATCGTGGACTTTATCAATTTAGAAATACAAGAAATTTTAAACCATTGGTCGGAGACATCATTGTATTCGGCTCTAGCCAAAAAAATCCTTTTGGTCACATGGCCATCGTAAGTGAGATCTCTGAACAAAATATAGAAATCATTCAGCAAAACTGGGGCTTAAAAACTAGGCAAAAAATAAAACTTGTAGAATATGAAGGGATTTATACCGTTGCAGAATTTGATGTTTTAGGATGGCTTAGAATACCCGATGGAATGTAAATTTCTATTTATTTAAAATTTTTCTGAGTTCTTACTTGTAACAAATAATAATATATGAACGCTTAATGTTATAATTGCATTACTAAATTTCCAATATATTGAAGAGTCTTCCCTTTTTATTTTGTTTCTTATTAGGTTTTAGTCTTTTGTATGGCCAGGTTAAACTCGAGAGTCCTGACCAAAAATCACCTAATACTCAAAAGTCAGTGCTAATAGAGCGTTATGCTCAGTCTCATCTTTTTGGAGCTGTTTATCATATTCTCAATGATAAAAGAAACCAAAAATGGATCGCCTGTGATAATGGTGTTTTTAAAATTGCAACATTTGAGTCTGCTCCAGATCATATAAACGCTGATGGAATGGCTACAGCATTAGCCACTAGTAGAAAAGGGGAAATATGGGCTGGTTTTGATAACGGTTATTTACGTAATATGAATAACGGTGATTACATCAAAATAGATAAAGATCAGATAGCCATAAATGATCTTAAAATATTCCAATCTAAATTATGGGTTGCTTCTGATAAGGGTTTACTGGTTTATAATCTCAAAACCAAAAAACTAAAAAAAGAGTACAACAGATCTAACTCCAAATTAAAAACCAACGATGTAAATTTTGTATACATAGACGTTTATGATCAAATATGGATAGGGACAGAAAAAGGTGTTTCTAAAATGAGCGGTGAGAAACTAAAAAAGCCTTACGACTCTAACCAACAGTTTAAAGCCATTACAGCCAGAAATGATGAAAGATGGATGATCACTGACAAACAAATGTTTATCGTTTACGAAGAGGATAGATGGAATGATATCGAACTAAAAGAAGATATACACTCTGGAAAAGTAAATGATATTATCCTCGACAATGAGGGCTTCTTATATGTGGCCTCCGATAAACTAGTGAGGATAGATCCATATAATGATATCATAGAATCGTATACTGAAGATACCGGTCAACTTAGCCAAAAATGTCTTAGCCTGGCCGCCGACGCCTATAATCATATTTATATCGGAACAGGAGATTCCGGGCTTTTTAGATTAAGATTCTCAGATACAGAATTTGATCAATTATCGGTAACGGGAATCCTAGAAACTCCTATCGCTTGTGCAGGTGATAAAACCGCTAAACTAAAAATACTAGCTTCTGGAGGCGAAAAACCTTACAAGTATAAATGGAGTGATAGATCGATAAAAGGACCAAATCCATCAGGTCTGGCTCCAGGAAAATACTCCGTAACCGTTACTGATAAAAATAAAATAGAGTTTCCCTTTGACATTACATTTTTTGAACCAGAACCATTAAAAGTATCTCTTGTAAAAGCCCAGAGGATCTCTAGATCAGGTAAAAAAGATGGAGGACTAGAAGTGACCACTACTGGAGGATCAGGTTCTATAAGTTATAAATGGGACAATGGTAAAACAGGTAGAAATCTAAAAAGATTAGGTACTGGCAATTACAAAGTAACAGTAACTGACGCTAATGGATGTAGTGATATACAGACCTTTGAGGTGGGAAAAGAAAAGTTTATTCCAGAGCTAGATATAAGTTCAGTAACCGTAGGACAAACGCTAAGAATAAACGAACTATTTTTTACGGCAGATAGCAGTATCGTAAATACTAAATCTTATGATGTTTTAGATGAGATATATGATTTTCTAGAAACAAATAAAAACGTAGTTATAGAGATAGGTGGACACACTAATAATATCCCAAGTCACGAGTACTGTGACAGATTATCCGGAGCACGTGCAAAAAATGTGGCTTCCTATTTATTTAACAAAGGTATCGATCAAAAAAGAATCTCATCTAAAGGTTACGGAAAACGACAACCTGTCGCAAAAAACAATTCGTTAGCCGGACGTAAGAAAAACCAGCGAGTAGAGATAAAGATATTGTCGATCGAATAAGTGGAATGAAAATAAAAAAAGGAAGTTTAACGATTGCTCTTTCACTATTTTTTTTATTTGGCTGGAGCCAATCCAATGTCAGTTCTTTATTAGACTCCACAGATGTATTTTTAGAGAAGTACGTTTTTAATGGATACATAAACTACCATCAGATTAAATTAGATCAAAGCATTGATGAGCTAATCCAATCGTATCAAAAAATAAATTATTCCTCTCAAAACAAAAATGTTAGGAAAGCATTACTAATCAATGCATATAATCTTAAAGTCATACAAAAGGTAGTAGCGGACTACCCTACACTATCCGTTCAAGCCATTCCTCGTTTTTTCCTGAAAGAAGATTTTCTATTGGATGGAAATCCGATCTCACTAAACCAATTAGAAAAAAAACATTTACTCGAATCATACGATGACCCTAGGCTCCATTTTGCATTAGTCTGTGGAGCAAAAGGATGCCCTCCTTTAAAACAGAAAGCCTATAGACCCGAATCCTTAAATGACCAATTAGACCAGGTTACAAAAGACATAGTTAATAAATCTTACTTTGTAAGATTAGATGAGAACAAGGTATATCTTTTTAAGGTTTTCGAGTGGTACAAAGAGGATTTTGTGGATCGCAATTCTACATTGATCCAATATATCAACCAATATAGAACGCAACCGATCTCTGAAAATTCAACGATAAAATTCCGAAAATACGACTGGAGTTTAAACGCTTTAGTAGACGATCTTTTTGGAGGAACAAAAGCAGGAAATAGCAGTCTGCGATATATAGTTTCCTCTACTATCCCTAAAAAAGGCTGGGAATTAAAATGGTTTAATAATCTTTATTCCCAATCTGCTCAAAACCAAAGAAATAGTTTTTTTACCAGTAGTGTCAATGTATTATATGGACTCACGGATCGTTTTAACATCGGAGCAACAGGAAGGTATAGAAGGGTAAAAAATCAAATAGGTGACTCCAGTGCCTTTGATCTTTTTAAATCATTGAATGCAAGTTCTGATCGACAAGAGGTATCAGGAATCGGACCACTCATCAGATGGGCAGCTGTTCCTAAATGGACTCATTTTTCAATACAAAGCAGTTTACTGATACCTCTCGATAAGGATTTATCAGGAAATGCTTTGATGCAACCCTACGTTGATTATGATGGTCTTATATGGTTTACACAGTTTTTTAACGACCTTACAATCAATAATAAATTTTCGATTTTTACGGAAGTAGATTTTCTAATAGAAGATTTAGGAGGAGATAATCCTTCTAGAATTTCGACACCTTTGACTGCTATTTTATCTTACTTCCCTTTTAAAAATTACACCCTTTATACTTTAGCTTCATATAGCCCGTACTATGAAGATCCATCAGATTATTTTTACCAGTTAGGAATAGGAACAAAATATCAGTTTACACCCAATTATGAGATCGAATTATTATACTCTCATTTTGATACCAAATTCCTAAATAAGGTAGATGGAGAAGCAGCTACCTACAATTTAGGACTGAGATACTCATATTAATGTAAAAAACTTAAGTTTTGAGAAATCTTATTTGCTGCTTTTATGTTTAATACGTAACTTAATGTTTCAAATTAGTCGCGAATGCGTGATTTAATTTCTTTGACGTATTATTTAACCCAATTATAAATTTCAATACATGGATATTACAGTAGCAAAAGATCAATTAGAAAGTGGAAATTATTTTGAAAGACATGCCAGGGTAAAACTTCAAAAGTATTTTAATAACTATCCTTTTTTAGAGTCCATAAAAGTGTTCTTTAGAGGGAAGGATCATAAGTACAAAAAAGTAAAATTAAAGGCAAGATTAAAGGGAAAAGATATATTTGTAGAGGCACGTGGTGATAAACACGATGTAGCCTTGGATAATGCAGCTGATAAGTTGTACACACTCGTAGAAAAATATAAATCTAAACATTATAAAAGAGCGTAAATATTAAAAATGATGAGTCTAGCTACTAGCTAGAAAAAAAAATACACAGTTTAAATCTGTTTTTTATAACTTGAGAGAAAATATACAACATCAGATATTTTCTCTCATTTTTTTTATTCCTTTTTACAGGACTACACTTACCCACGCCATTAAAGGCACAAGGTCAAAAACTCTTTTTTGATCATTTAACTATCGAAAATAAACTTGCTCACAACTTAGTATTTTCGGTTTTACAAGATAGTATAGGTTACATCTGGATCGGAACTAATAATGGTCTCAATCGATATGATGGACATGATCTCATAAAATATGCTTCATCAGAAATCACTACAGCTGATTCTGGATTTAAGGGTCGTAAAATCACCACTCTATATCAAGATTCTCAAAAGAACCTATGGGTAGGAACACTTAAGTCGGGAGTTAATTTTAAACCCTTACACGGAGATCAATTTATAAACCTCACACTAGAGGATGCATTTAAAGATATTAAAAACGTAGAAATCACTAAAATCTACGAAGGTCCACGAGGATATATATGGATTGCTACTTTGGGTAAAGGTTTATTAAAGTATAATGTTAAAACCAAAACTAGTAAATGGTATAATAGTAAAAGTAACGGATTAGTAAACAATCTAGTTTTTGATATGGTCTATGATCATCGTGGAACTTTATGGGTAGCAACCGCAGGCTCCGGAATTCATTATTTAAACGACGATGACTCTTTCTCCACTATTCATAATACAAACTCTGACGCATCTAACATGGATGGCTTCAGGAAAACCTTACTAATAAATGGTGATGATCTGTGGATTGCTACGGAAGGGTCAGGTGTACATCAGATGGATATAATTAATAAGACATTTTTCACCTATAAGGAGGGAGGAAAAATACAAGATCTTTCTTCTAATATAATAAGAGATATATGCTTATCAGATAATGATAAAATCTACGTAGCGACTGATGGAGGAGGTTTAAATATAATAGACCCATTAACAAACGAAGTATCGAAATTCTATAAAGACAACTCTGCAGATTATCATCTAAACAGTAACGCCCTACAATGCCTGTTCCTGGATCGTAAAAATAATTTATGGATAGGTACTTTTAACGGCGGCCTCAACATATTAAAGAAAAATAAAACCTATTTTGAGCGTTTTACTCCGTCATCAGAAAATACTAAAAATACAAATCACTCCATTTTAGCCATTGCCGAATCTACTGATGGAGCTATATGGGCAGGAACTGACGGTAGTGGTTTGTTTGAACTACATAACGGAGGCAGTCTAAAATCCGTAAAAGAATTTGCTTACGACTATAAGGAACCAAAAGGGATCGGAGGTAATGTTATAAAAACGATTTTGGAAGATCGTAAAAAGAATATGTGGTTAGGCATGTACGGGACTGGATTAGATCGTTACGACAGGTTCTCTAATACCTTTACCCATTTTAAAAATGATCCAACTGACATTTTTTCTTTAAGTTCTAATAATGTTTGGACCATCGCAGAAAGTGATAATGGAGATTTATGGATCGGTACGATCGGCAATGGTTTAAATATATTTAATCCAGATTCTGGTAAATTTAAAAATATCAATAATGATGATTTCTTTAAAGATGCAGGAACCGAGATTATGCATATCCTTATGACCAAAGAAAAAATTTGGATCGCTGAGGCAAATGATGGACTGATATCTTACGATAAAAAAAACAACACCTTTACTACATTAAAGCATAATCCTGATGATCCTAAGTCTATAAGCAATAATGAGATCAGAAGTCTGTTCCTATCTAAAACTGCAGACTTATGGATCGGTACGGAGGAAGGTGGTCTAAATAAACTAGAAGAGGATGGTAGCTTTACACGCATTCAAAAAAAGGATGGGCTTATCGCCAATAATGTTATGGGAATTACCGAAGATGATCAAAATAACTTATGGGTTTCCACATTTGACGGGATCAGTATGATTAATCTCGGAACTTCTGAAATAAGAAATTTCCCATTTCATACCCGAGAAAATAATCAGTTTAATCAGATGTCTATTTTAAAAACATCTCAGAACCAGTTATTATTTGGAGGTATAAATGGACTAAATTATATACAACCGAGCGAGGTATCTCCTAATGTTTTTAAAAACGATATTGTTTTTACCACCCTTTTAATCAATAATGAGAAAATCGTAAACGATCCTGATATTCTAAACAAACCTATTGAGCTAGCCTCGGATATCACCCTTAACCATAATACCAAGTCTTTTACTTTAAATTTTGCAGACTTTGACTTTTCTCAGTCTGACGAAAAATTATATCGGTATAAGCTTAATGGTTTTGATGAAAAATGGAATTATCTAGAAAGAGGAAATTTCAGTATTAATTATACTAACATCGACGCCGGAAAATATTCTTTAGAAATTACGAATAATGATGTATCTAAAAATCTAACCATTTATATCAAACAATCCTTCTGGAAGTCTTTTTGGTTTAAATTAATTGTAGCATTAATAATCAGTGCCCTACTATTAAGTGCTATGTATTTTTATGAGCAACGTACTAAGGATATTCATAATAGACAGCTTCTGGATGCTGAAAGACAAATTTTAGAACTAAAAAATAAAAACCTAGCTGCTCAAATCAATTCAAAAAATTCAAAACTATTATTCTCTTCCACCCAAATGGCTCATAAAAACGAGATACTATCATCCGTAAAGGAAGATCTTAAAGAACTGATCATTAATCCTAAAGTAAATATTTCTAAAACCATAAGAAAACTAGATCGCGAACTGGAAAGCGAGGATTATTGGAAAGAATTTAATCTATACTTTAATGAAGTCGACACTAAATTTATAGATTCTATAGTCTTTAAGCATAAAAATCTAACCCAAAACGACGTTCGTCTATGTGGTCTTTTACGCCTAAACTTAAGTACAAAAGAGATCTCTACCCTATTAAATGTTTCCATAAGAGGAGTAGAAAAATCTAAATATCGTTTAAAAAAGAGATTAGAATTAACACCAGAAGAAGATCTTTTACAATATATTAGAAACTTCCTCAAAACTTAAATTGCCATATAATTCATTGGCGAAAGCCTATAAAACCTAAGAATGTTAGGGTGTCGTAGGTTTGTCGTAGTTGATTATTCCGTTTATTATAGGATTATAATGCAAATTAGGCCTAGAAAAAAAATTAAACTTTACTAATACAACCTGTTATGATAAAAAAAACAACGCTTTTAATGGCTTTGAGCTTTCTAATGCTCCATGTACAAGCCCAAACTTTACTTTTTGATTTTGAGGCACCAGAGACCTCTACTAATTTTCAAATCTTTGGAGGTAATCTTGAGGGTGTTATTACGGCTAATATAGCAAACCCTGATGCCAGTGGAATAAACACATCCGCAACCGTTGCAGAGGGTAAAAAAGCATCCGATGCTCCAGACTGGGGAGGAATGTTTACAAACCCAAACTCTACTGAAACAATAGATGCTACCTCTGGAGGACAAATTTGTTTTGATATTTGGTCTTCTGAAGCTGTTCCTGTTCTTTTAAAGTTAGAAAACGATGATGTATCTAACGTTTGGGAAACTTCGCTCTCTACTGCAGGTGCTTCTGCTTGGGAGACACTTTGTTATGACTTAGCAACGATCGGAAATGGAGGAGCCGCGGCTTCTGGAACATTTACAAGAATTGTTCTTTTTTATGATTTTGGTACAGTAGGAACAGGTACAGAAAGAGTATTTTATCTAGATAATTTTACCGCACCTACAGCTACAACTACTTCTATAGAATGTATAGATTTATACAACTTTGAACCTACTACGATGGATAGCTTCTCTACTTTTGGAGCAACAGACACTACCCTTGTCCCATCTGAGTTTATTATTCCTAATCCTGCAGGCGATGCTGTTAATGGATCCACATCTGTATTAAGGTATACAAAACAAGCAGACGCTCAGGTATGGGCAGGAATGTTTTTTGATATGGCTAATACCATAGATGCAAACTTTGCATATCAAGTATGTGTAGACTATTGGTCACCAAATGGTGGAGATCTGCTTTTAAAACTAGAAAATGGATCTAATCCTACATGGGAAACTTTACAAACTTCTTCTACTGCTGGAGGATGGGAAACACTTTGTTATGACCTATCTGCTGACGATATAGGAGGTAGTGCAACGGGACCTGCAACGGGAAGAATATTTTCTAGAATGGTTCTTTTTGCAGATTTCGGAACGATGGGAGCTGCTACAGATACAGAATATTATTTTGATAACTTCTTAGTAAAAGTTGATAATTCAGTTTCTGCTTACGACGTAACTTTTAGTGTGGATATGAATGGTGTAACTGGTTTTACACAACCTTATGTCTCTGGAACATTTAACAATTGGTCTGGAACTGCAAATCCTCTAGACGATGCAGATGGAGATGGAGTATGGTCTGCTACTTTAAATATAGATCAAGGTACTCACGAATATAAATTCAATTTTGACGATTGGGCAGGACAAGAACAATTTGATTTAGGCTATAGCTGTACAGTAACAAACGATACGGGAGAATTTACAAATAGAGTTACCGTTATTACAGATAATACAGATCTAGGTACTGTTTGTTATAACAGCTGTTATGCATGTGGAGATGCAGTTTCTATAACTATAAATATGGGGCAAGGAAATGAGATGGTAAGTCCAGAAGGATTTTATATAGCTGGTGGAGGAAACTTTGGTAATCCTGGAGACTTTCCTCTTACAGATGATGATGGTGATGGTGCTCATTCGATTACAATCGAAAGACAAGTAGGATTTACATCTTTCTATACTTTCACTAATGGAGCATGTGGAGATTACAGTTGTAAAGAAAATATAGCCGGTCAAGACTGTGCAAACCCAGATGATTTTAATGACAGAGATATGGGTCCTGTTATGCAGGACACTGTGATCAATACGTGTTTTGGATTTTGTAGTGATAATCTAGAATGTGGAGACGCTGCACTTAGAAGTATCACTTTTGAAGTAAATACTAATCCTATTGCAGGTACTTTTACGCAGCCATATCTTTCAGGAAATTTTAATAGCTGGTCGGGAGATGCAAATCCGATGGATGACGCAGATGGAGACGGAATCTACTCTCTTACATTAGATCTTTTACCGGGTAACTACGAGTATAAATTTACTTTCGATAACTGGGCGTTACAAGAGGAATTTGTTGGAGGAGAAGACTGTACGATTACCGATGCCTCTGGAGATTTTGTAAATAGAGAATTAGTTGTAGGAGAGGATGACATGATGTTTTGCTTTACATTTAATACTTGTAGTGATTGTACTTCTAGTACATCAGACTTAGACTACGATGGTGCTATTTTTGAAGTTAATCCTTCTGTAATCGTAAATGGACAAACACAGATTATCTTCGGAGATAATTATACGGATCAGAAAGAATTAACGATCGTAAATGCAGTAGGTCAAAGAATACAATCCATTCTTCTTAATGGTAATACGGATCGTTATACACTTAACGTGAATGAACTAAAAGGAGGGTTTTACTTTATCAATGTTCAGACCCAAGGAAAACAAATGACTAGTAAAATAGTTATTACATACTAATAGTGGTTTTTAAGGGAGTAGCTAAAATTTAGCTACTCCCTTTTTCAATTTTTATTTGCTCGAATTAATAAAATTCTTAATCAACAAGAAAATGATTAAAAAGTCAATTATTTGCTTTTTACTAGCCTTCGCTTTGCAAACTGTTAACGCACAGATCAGTATTTCCGGAAGCATAACCGAGTCTGACGGAACTCCTCTCATAGGCGTAAATGTGCTAGAAAAAAACACTAGTAATGGATCTATCACTGATATAGATGGGAATTACGAGATGCGTGTAACGGATGTCAATTCTGTATTAGAAGTTTCCTACCTAGGATATAAAACTCAAGAAATAGTCATAGGGTCTCAAACTAAAATCGATGTGGTTTTAGAAATTAATGCAAACGAACTAGATGAGATTATAGTCGTAGGTTACGGTGTACAAAAGAAAAAAGTAGTCACTGGCTCTATTACTAAAGTAAATGGTGAAGACTTAGAAGAACAACCTATTGCAACAATAGACGAAGCACTGCAAGGAAGAACCTCAGGAGTAAGAGTAATCTCTAACTCAGGTCAGCCAGGAGATGGTGCAACGATTAGAGTTAGAGGAACATCTAGCTTTGGAGCAAGTGACCCTCTTTTTGTAGTGGATGGAATTCCTATTGGTGGAGGAATAGATTTTTTAAATCCTGCAGACATAGAATCTATAGAAGTATTAAAAGACGCGGCATCAGCTAGTATATACGGTACGAGAGGAACTGGCGGAGTTATATTAGTTACCACTAAATCTGGTAAAAAAGGAAAAACAGAAGTTAACTTTCAATCTTATTATGGCGTTCAAGCTCCCGAGAGATTGTTGCCTGTCCTAAATGCAACTGAGTACGGAACATTGATGAACGAATCTTCCGTAGCTTCAGGAGGATCCATATTATTTGATAACCCTAGTGCATTAGGAGAAGGTACAGACTGGCAAAGAGCCGTTTTCAGAATGGACGCACCGATGCAAGATCACCAGTTAAGCATTACCTCTGGTTCAGAGAAAACAAATGTGTTTGCATCCTTTGGATATTACGACCAACAAGGAATCGTTATCGGTAGTGGTTATAATCGATTTACTACACGTCTAAATTTAGTCCAAAATGTAAATGATAATATAAAATTTGGAAGTTCATTGGCTTACGCCAAAGTAAATGCCCAAGGTGTGTCTACTAACTCAGAATTTGGATCCCCTTTAGGTAGGGCTTTAAATCTCGATCCTATAACTCCTGTTATAGAAACAGATTCTGCAGTATTAAATAATACCGTTTTCCAGAACTTTAATGTAGTAACAGACGAAGAAGGTAATCCATATGGTATATCTAATTTTGTAACATCCGAAGTCTTAAATCCTGTCGCTGCAAATAAAGTGGCTCAAGGAACAGGATTTAGTGACAAGTTTGTGGCTTCATTTTATGGAGAGGCTAAGTTTTTAGATCATTTTAAAATAAGATCTAGTATAGGAACAGACCTCGCATTCTGGGGAGGAGAAAATTTCTCTCCTTTATTCTATCTTAACTCTGCAAATCGAAATGATCTAACCAGCTATGGACGATCTCAAAATAGAGGACTTTATTGGATCCAGGAAAACTTCTTGAGTTATAAACTAGAAACAGACAATCATAATTTTGAAATAGGTGTAGGAAATGCCATCGAAAGAAATGCGGGTCAAGGAATAAACATAACTGTAACAGATATTCCTGTCGATAATTTAGAAGATGCTTCGCTAGGATTTTTCTCGGGACCTGATAATCAGTTTGCCGGAGGATTTGAATATCTAAATACAAGACTTGCCTATCTAGGAAGATTAAACTACAATTATCAAGAAAGATATTTATTGTCTGCTGTAATGAGAGCCGATGGTTCTTCTAGCTTTGGACCTAATAATAAGTTTGGATATTTCCCATCAGTATCTCTAGGATGGATAGTCTCTGACGAAAACTTCTTCAATGTTTCTGCTGTAAACTACTTTAAAATAAGAGGGTCCTATGGGATATTAGGAAACGATAATGCGGGTCAGTTTGGATATGTATCCACATTAGGAGGAGGACGTAGTTATACTTTTGGACTAGATGATATTTTAACTAATGGTGTAGTTCCTGATGCTTTAGCAAATCCAGATCTAAAATGGGAAAGAACAATCCAGTCAAATATTGGTTTTGATGCAAAATTTTTCAAAAGACTTACATTGACATTTGACGTTTTTAATAAAGCCACCGATGGCTTGTTGCTAGGAATCTCGGTTCCTGGATATGTAGGTAATGGAGGTCCGTTAGGAAACATTGCAGATATGTCTAATAAAGGTTTTGATCTTGAACTGGGTTATGATAATGATATAGGAGACTTTTCTTATTCGATCAGTGGAAATATATCGTACGTAAAGAACGAAGTGGTTTCTATAGGTTTAGACAAAGAATTCTTACCAGGTTCTGGTTTTGGACCTTCTGGATTAGAATTAACTCGGACGACACCTGGTCTTCCTATAGGATACTTTTACGGTTTCCAGACTGATGGATTATTCCAGAACCAATCCGAAGTAGATGGATATGTAAACGAAGAAGGTGAGCTCATACAGCCTAATGCAAGTCCTGGAGATTTTAAATTTGTTGATGCAAATAATGATGGTATTATAAATGCAGACGATAGAGGGTTTTTAGGAGATCCTACTCCTGAGATCACATATGGTTTTGGAGTGGACTTGAATTGGAAAGAGTTTAGCTTTTCAGTTTTCGGTATCGGTGTCGCTGGAAACCAAATTGTAAATGCAACAAGAAGATTTGACTTACCTATGGCAAATCTCTCAGGTGAGGCTCTGAACAGATGGACTGGAGAAGGTACATCTGATAGTTATCCGAGACTTACGATGACAGATCCTAATGGTAACTTTAATAGACTTTCCGATTTCTTTATTGAAAGTGGATCGTTTATGAGAATAAAGACTATGCAGTTAGCGTATAATATTCCTACGGATCCGCTGAGCAAAGTAGGATTTAGTAAGTTTAGAATTTATATTCAAGCTAAAAACCTACTGACTATAACAGAATATAAAGGCTATGACCCTGAGATTGGAGGAGGAAGTTATGGTATAGATAGAGGATTCTATCCTCAAGCCAGAACTTTTATTTTTGGATTAAACGCTTCATTTTAATATTGATTAAAGAAAAAACAAATGAAACTTAACAAGATATTTACCTTATTAATAATCACTGGTTTTTTTACTTTCTCATGTAGTTCTGATTTTTTAGAACTGGAACCGAGAGGCCAAGAATTAGAAAGTAACTATTACCAAACGGAAGATCAAGTTTTCGAAGCTTTAGTGGCGACGTATGATGTTCTACAGTGGGGCGGAACTAATGGTTGGACAATGAAACTAGGACTTCTAAATGCAGCTTCTGATGACACCTTTGCTGGAGGAAGTGATTCTGGAGACCAACCTAGCTGGGTAGCTTGGGATAAATTTACACTTGATCCTTTTATAGGTCCTCAGTCTGGATTATGGAATAAAGGCTACACTGGAATATACAGAGCAAATTTAGTATTAGAAAAACTAGAAGAAAGCGAAGGGTTTTCCGAAGCATTTATTGCTCGTACTTCAGCAGAAGCAAAGTTCTTACGAGCCTTTTATTATTTTGACCTGGTAAGATTGTTTGGTGATGTTCCTTTATTTACAAACACGATTTCAGGTGATGCTATTTACCTTCAAGAAAAATCTCCAAAAGAAGAAATTTATGCACTCATAGAACAAGATCTTACAGATGCAAAAAACACATTTGAATTACCGGCGACCGTCCCTCCTAATGAGTTTGGAAGAATTACGCAAGGTGCTGTTTCAGCTTTACTTGGTAAAGTAATCCTTTTCCAAAATGACGAAAATAGAATGGGGATTGCCGCAGAACATTTTCAAGATGTAATCAATTCTAATCTCTACGCCCTAGAAGAAGACTTTGGAGATATCTTTAAAAGTAGTAATGAGTTTGGAATAGAATCTGTTTTTGAAATACAGTATTCTGATGTACAAAGTGGAGGCTGGGAGAATTTTGCTAATGGAACGGAAGGGAATTATGATGTACAGTTCTTTGGAATGAGAGACTATGTCGGAGCTACATATGCGACGGGTTGGAGCTTTTGTCCAGTCACCCCAAAATTGGTGGACCTACTAAAAAACGATCCCAGATACGAACACACTATCATCGATGGTAATCTTTTAAAACTCCAAGGAGCGAGCTATACCGAAGGGTACCAAAATACAGATTATTTTATTAGAAAATATGCCCCCCTCGCTGATGAAAGTGCTCCCGATGGAGAACCTGCATTAAACTGGGGTAACAATGTAAGAGAAATAAGATATGCAGATGTTTTACTGATGGCTGCAGAAGCTTATGCAAGATCAGGGGACGAAACCACTGCAAAACAATATTTAAATCAAGTTCGTTTAAGAGTAAGTGTACAACCATTATCTGGATCTGGACAAACGCTCCTTGATCGTATCCTTAGAGAAAGACAAAGAGAGTTAGCAACAGAAGGCCATCGATTTTTTGATTTAATCAGAACAGGTAAAGCAGCAGAGGAACTAGCTGATCAAGGCTTTACTCCTAATAAAAACGAACTATTACCTATTCCTCAAACAGAAATAGATATTACAGAAGGATTGATCACTCAAAATCCTGGTTACTAAAAAATAAAAATTATGAATCGATTTAAAATTAGTTTTTACTTTTTTATCTCTTGTTTTGTTTTAATTAGTTGCGATCCTTCCTTAGAGGATAAAACTGCACTCGGTGATCTCCCCTCTCCTAGCTTTGATATTATTGAAGGCTCAGATGGAAATACTTTTACATTAGTAAATACGACACCTGATGTATTTATTATAAACTGGGTAATAGAAGGAGTAGGAAATCTGGAAGGAGAAGAAGTAGATATCGCAATAAATAACCAAGGTGTTTATCTAGCTACTTTGACCGTTTTTAATCAAGGTGGTTCCGCTTCCACTACAAAATCTATTACCGTCACAGAAGATGCAACTAATCCCTGTGAAGGCAATCTAGAGTTACTAACAGACTGCGGTACTAAAACATGGGTACTTGCTCCAGAGGCGGGTGCTTTACATGTCGGACCTGATCTTATACAGTCTTATTATAGTAACTCGGAAGATGAAGTAACAGAGAGAGCATGTCAGTTTGATGACGAATTTATTTTTAGTGAAGATGGTACATTCGAATATAAAAATAATGGAGATTTCTGGGCCGATTCAGATGGAAATGGAAATGTTACACCTCCAGAACTTGCCGTCAGTGTGGGATGTAATCCTAGCTCAGCATGGCCAGCTTCATTGAGTTCATGGGATTCAGGAACACACAGTTTTAATATCGATGAAAATAACCTAACTGTCCTAGGTGAAGGAGCATGGATCGGATTATATAAAGTAGGAACTAGCAGCGAAGTAACAACCCCGCAATCATCTGTGACATATAATATATCCGAACTATCATCAGATCGTATGATCATTTTTGCAGACCTAGGAGATGTATTTTGGAAATTTACTCTGGTAACAAAATAGATAAATGATATTTATGAATGTTGTGAAATTTACTTTTACATTTTGCCTATTGAGTATATTCTTAATCTCATGTGGTGGAGATCCAGAACCGATGGAAACTTCGGTTCTGCCTAAACTCTCTATCAGTAGTGTCACAAAATTTGAAGGAGATATCGATGGCATCTTTTCCTTCATAGTAAATCTGAGTGAGGCTTCAGAGGATGAAGTATCATTTGACTATAGGACAGTAGAAATAACTGCTAAGTCCAATGATGATTATACCCCTCAAGCGGATAATCTTACTTTAAATCCAGGAGAAACATCGGTTACGATAGATATACAAATCTTAGCAGACACTTGGAAGGAAGGAGACGAGCAATTTAAAGTAGTGCTTTCCAATCCTGTAAATGCGACCTTGTCAACTACGGAAGGTCTGGGAACAATCAGAAATGAAGATACAGAAGTGATGACCAGCGAAGATGGATATATAACACCTGACAATTACCCAAATTATACACTAGTTTGGGCCGACGAGTTTGACGGGGATTGCTTAAACTTGGAAGACTGGACACATGAGATAGGCAACTCAGGATGGGGAAATAACGAATTACAATATTACACAGATAGAAAAGATAATAGCTTTCTTCAAAATGGAAACCTCATTATCGAAGCAAAAGAAGAATCTTTTGGTTCGGCAAACTATACCTCTGCACGCATAGTTACTCAGAACAAACAATCCTTTACTTTTGGAAGAATAGACATCCGTGCTACTCTTCCAGAAGGACAAGGAATATGGCCCGCACTATGGATGCTAGGATCTAACTTCCAAGATATCGGATGGCCTGCATGTGGTGAAATAGATATTATGGAATTAGTAGGTCACCAACCTTCAACCACACATGGTACTGCTCACTGGGGTCCACAAGGACAAGGATTTAGTAATAACAACGGTAATGGATACAACCTAAGTGCTGGATCAAAATTCTCTGATGAGTTTCATGTATTTTCTATAATATGGGAACCGGGAAAAATAGAATGGTATGTAAACGATAATAAGTTCTTTACATTAACAAATGCTGCCGTAAATGGGACATATCCTTTTGATCAAGATTTCTTCTTCATATTTAATATTGCGGTAGGTGGAAACTGGCCAGGCAATCCTGATAGCAGTACGGTTTTTCCACAGCAAATGATAGTGGATTACATAAGAGTTTTTCAATAAATAAAAAACCAGGATCACTACGTATATTATTATACGTTAGATAATAGATAACAATGAAAATCCTAATTCTAATAGTCTCTACTTTTACGTTTACTATCTGGTTATCTCTGGATAGCAACGGTGTTGCTAATAAGATACATCCAGAATTAGTATGGAGTGATGAGTTTGACTATCAGGGACTTCCAGATGCAAATTTATGGGATTATGATTTAGGAAATGGATGTCACTTACCCTGTGGCTGTGGATGGGGAAATAACGAACTACAATATTACACAGATGGTAACCCGCAAAATGTAAGAGTGGAAGATGGACACCTTACCATAAGCCTTACTAAAGATCCTGATCACAAATACACTTCTGCTAAAATCCATACCAAGCATTCTGCATCTTGGAAATATGGTACCATCGAAGTAAAAGCAAAAGCCGCAAAGGGACTAGGAGCATGGTCTGCAATCTGGATGATGCCCCTAGGAAATAAATACGGAGGATGGCCTAAAAGTGGAGAAATAGATATAATGGAACAGGTGGGTTATGCACAAGACACCGTATGGTCAGCGGTACATGTAGATGCCTATAACGGTATGCATGGAACTCATAAAAACGGACAATCATATGTGCCCGATGTAGCAGAGGAATATCACATTTATAAATTAGTATGGACTAAAGATAAATATGAAACCTTCATAGATGGCAAGCATAACTTTACTTACGTCAATGAACACAAAGGCTCCGAAAAATGGCCTTTTGATCAAGAATTTTACCTCATCCTTAACCTCGCTTACGGAGGAAATTGGGGAGGAAAAAAGGGAACTGACGATAGTCTATTACCCATGGAAATGCATATAGACTACGTAAGAGTTTATCAATAATAAGATCGAATTTGAAATGATAAGAAAATATTCAACCTACACCATATCAGTAATGTTCTTATGTTTCTGCATGATGTTTATCTCATCTTGCAATAAGCATACTGTCGCCGCTGCAATGACAGAAAAAAATAACAATACTCTTATCTCAAATAAAGTAAAAACGCTTTTAGCTAAGATGACCTTAGACGAAAAGATAGGTCAGATGAACCAGTATTCAAGTTTTTTTGATGTTACAGGTCCAGCCCCAAAAGAAGGAGATGCACAATTGAGGTATGAACATATTAAGCAAGGAATGGTAGGTTCCATACTTAATGCTAGAGGTGCAAAGGAAGTAAGGGGTTTACAAAAACTAGCAGTAGAAAATTCAAGATTAGGTATTCCTCTAATCTTTGGATATGATGTAATACACGGATATAAAACTACAGCTCCTATACCATTGGCGGAAGCCGCTAGCTGGGATTTAAAAGCTATAGAAAATTCTGCTCGACTAGCCGCACAAGAAGCTACCGCAGCAGGACTTAATTGGACATTTGCCCCCATGGTAGATATCTCCAGAGATGCAAGATGGGGACGAGTTATGGAAGGTGCAGGAGAAGACCCATTTTTAGGAAGTCGGATAGCCGAAGCTAGAGTGAATGGTTTTCAGGGAAAAGATTTAAGTTTACCACATACTATGGCCGCTACAGCAAAACATTTTGCAGGATACGGATTTGCGGAATCGGGTAAAGATTATAATACTGCAGATGTAGGCACCTCTACACTCTATAACATCATTCTTCCTCCATTTAAAGCTGCAAAAGAAGCAGGTGTAAGAACCTTTATGAATTCATTTAACGAACTCAATGGAGTACCAGCTACAGGAGATAAATATTTACAAAGAGATCTATTAAAAGGAGAATGGGGATTCGATGGATTTATCGTTTCTGACTGGGGATCTATAGTAGAAATGAAAGATCACGGTTATGCTGCTAATGATACCCATGCTGCAGAAATCGCTGTTACGGCTGGATCAGATATGGATATGGAATCACATGTATACATTAAGTATCTAAAAGAAATGGTAACCTCCGGAAAGGTAGATGTATCTATCATCGATGATGCGGTCAGTAGAATACTCACGGTAAAATACGAGCTAGGACTATTTGATGATCCATATCGTTACTGTAATGTAAATAGAGAACAAAAAGTTACTGGATCATCGGAGCAGCTTGCGGGAGCTCTGGATATGGCTAAAAAATCTATCGTTCTTCTTAAAAATAAGGACAACATCTTACCACTTCCAAAAGAGGGTAAAAACATTGCTGTTATCGGCCAGCTAGCCGATAGTAAAAACAGTCCACTAGGAAACTGGAGACTAGGAGCAGATGATCACTCCGCGACCTCTGTTATAGAAGGACTTAAAAAATATGATAGGAATACGATTACCTATCAACAAGGTGTAGAACTTTATAAAGGTAACGAGGGATTTATTTTCGAACTAGACATAAACACAAAGGATAAAACAGGAATATCAGAGGCGGTAACACTAGCAAAAAAATCCGATGTCGTCATTATGGTTCTCGGCGAACATGGCTATCACTCTGGAGAAGGAAGAAGTAGAGCTGATATCGGTTTTCCAGGATTACAACAAGAACTATTAGAAGCAGTCTACGAAGCCAATCAAAATATCGTACTAGTTTTAAACAATGGTCGACCACTTGCTATAGAATGGGCTGACGAGCACGTACCCGCGATTGTCGAAGCTTGGCAATTAGGTACGACGAGTGGAGATGCCATAGCACAGGTCTTATATGGAGACTATAATCCGAGTGGGAAATTGCCTATGACTTTTCCTAGACATGTAGGACAAGTTCCTATTTATTACAACTATAAAAATACAGGACGGCCCGGTCCTAAAGACTTAGTATTCTGGTCTCATTACACAGATCAGACAAACAAACCACTCTACCCTTTTGGCTATGGATTAAGTTATGCTGATTTTGAATACACTAATCTAAACATCTCCTCCAGCACTACAAAAATCAAAGTAACGGTATCGGCTACCTTGCAAAATACATCTGACGTAAAAGGAGAAGAAGTAGTCCAGTTATATATTAGGGATCAAGTAGGATCGGTTACCAGACCTGTAAAAGAACTAAAAGGATTTAGAAAAATTCTTCTTGATAGTAACGAACAGCAAACCATAGATTTTGTACTTACAGAAAAAGAACTAGGCTTTTACAATAATCAAGGCGAGTTTATTTGCGAACCTGGTACTTTTGACATCTGGATAGGTGGTAGCTCAGATGCAACCTTACACAGCACATTTACTTTAAATGGACAAACTAAATCCGTAGAGTAAATGATAAAAATCTCACATCTAGCCACACTTCTACTTTTCTTTGTTTTCTCTCATTCGGCTTTAAGCCAAAGTTATCTTAAGGCTGAAGGAAAAGTAATCACAAACGAAGAAGGAGATACTATTTTATTACGTGGCATGGGTTTAGGTGGGTGGATGGTGCAGGAAGGTTATATGTTACAGACGTCAGAGTTTGCAAGTCCTCAATGGCAAATTAGAGAAACTATTGAAGATCTAGTAGGAGAAGAAGAGACCAATCTCTTTTACGAATCCTGGCTTCAAAATCATGTGACTAAAACAGATATAGACTCATTAAAATCATGGGGTTTTAATCATGTGAGATTACCGATGCACTATAATCTCTTTACCCTCCCGATACAAGACGAACCCATAGCAGGAGAAAATACTTGGATAGAAAAAGGATTTGAGCTAACTGACAGCCTAATATCCTGGTGTGCCCAAAATGAAATGTATGTCATCTTAGATCTCCATGCAGCACCTGGCGGTCAGGGATATGCTCAAGAAATTTCGGATTATAATCCGGCCTATCCTTCACTCTGGGAAAGTAACGAAAATAAAAATAAGACCGTGGATTTATGGCGTCGCATAGCAGAACGTTACAAGGACCAACCATGGGTAGGAGCATATGATTTAATAAACGAACCCAACTGGGATTTACCTGGAGGAACAGCTCTTAGAAATCTTTATATCGATATTACCGATGCCATAAGAGAAGTAGATACAAAGCATCTTATAATAATTGAAGGTAACTGGTTTGCCAATGATTTTACAGGACTAAATAATCCATGGGATAGTAATATGGCGTATGGACCCCATAAGTATTGGTCGTTTAACAACCCTAATGATAACAACTGGCTGATCCAATTAAGAGATGATAATAATGTTCCTATTTATCTAGGCGAAAGTGGAGAAAACTCTAACGTCTGGTTTAGAGATGCCATTAAACTTCTAGAAGACGAAGGTTTTGGCTGGGCCTGGTGGCCGGAAAAAAAAGTAGAATCTATCTCAGGTCCCTTATCAATGCAAAAAGGCACTCGCTATCAGCAACTACTAGATTACTGGAGTGGTAACGCTCCTCAACCTAGTAATACTAACGCAATACTAGGACTACAGGAACTATCCCAAAGTGCCAAATTACAAAATTGCGTTTACCAAAAAGATGTAATCGATGCGATGTTCCGACAGGTACAAACAAATGAGACTCTACCCTTTTCCGATCATATTATTCCTGGTATTATACATTTATCTGATTATGATTTAGGGACTAACGGTTATGCGTACTTAGATCAAGGAACAGCTACATATCATGTCACTACTGGCGAATTTACGGCATGGAATAATGGATGGCAATATCGCAATGACGGTGTAGATATAGAAAGATGCCAAGATAATATAAATACAAATGGTTATAATGTAGGATGGGTAGAAGAAGGAGAATGGATGAAATATACAGTCGATGTTTTAGAAGAAGGTCTCTATGATGTAATTCTTAGAGTTGCCGCATCCGGCACTAACGCTGCCTTTACTATAGCATCAGGAAATACTGATCTGACGAGAACTTATTTTGTACCTAATAGCAATGGATTCCAAAACTGGCAAACCGTAACAATAAGTGATATTGTGCTTACGCCCGATGATAAATCCATCTATTTTAAAAGTCTAGGAACTGGAGCAAATTATAACAGCCTAGAATTTATCAAAGTGGGAGAAAGCAATGAAGTCTCGACTGTCTTTACCTCAGCTGAGACTATTGATGAAAACAGTATCTCAGTCGGCATTTCTAAACCTCTAGCCTCTCCTATAAACGTAAGCAATAATGATTTTAAAGTGACCATAAATGGGAACAACATCCCGATCACATCCATAGAATTAGATCCTAACAACCATCGAGCAGCTATACTAAATGTAGACTTTGTAATGAAATATGGCCACTTTATAAAAGTATCATATGATGGAATCCAGTTAGAGGCTTTTGACAATACACTAGTTAATAATTTTGATCAGGAAAACGTCCTAAACACACTTCCGTTTTTCCACCCTATACCTGGAAAAGTAGAAGCCGAGGATTTTACATTCCAGTCCGGTATCCAACTTGAAGACTGCAGTGATGAAGGTGGAGGACAAAATATCGGCTACCTTGATGTAGGTGACTATATGGATTATAGAGTTCGCATAAATCAAAGCGGTATCTACACCATAAACTACAGAACAGCATCAGAAAGTGCTGGCGGAGGAATTGCTATTACACTGATAGATGATCAAGAAAATGTAATTCCCGTTAATCAGGCATATTTCTCGGCTACAGGAGGATGGCAAAACTGGACTACCACTTCCTACAATACACAAATTCCCGCAGGAAGTTATACAATGAGACTAACCGTAATCGAATCTCAATTTAATCTCAATTATTTAGAGTTTAAATCTATTACTTCTACCGACGATCTAGAATCATTATCCTATGTTGTTTTTCCTAATCCCACCTCTGATAAATTATATCTTAAAGGATTAGAAAAAAATAGCCTTCCCACAAAAGGGACTATTTTAGATATCAATGGAAAAGTAATTTATTCAGCAATTATACGTAATCAAGATTTTATAGATTTATCTAATGTACTATCTGGAATGTATATCTTACGCTTAGAAAAAGAAGGATTCCGACCTTTACAACAAAAAATAATCAAGTTATAAACCGACCCACTTAAAAACAAAACCAATGGCAATATTTAGTTTCGTCGCATTCACACTTTTAGTCGCTGGACTATCCTACTGGTTTACTGGAAAAACAGAAGAGTCTTCTGATGGATACTTTCTCGGAGGTAGATCATTAACAGCAGGTGTTATAGCAGGATCTTTGTTGTTAACTAATTTGTCTACAGAACAGTTAGTTGGTCTTAACGGTGCGGCGTATACGGAGGGTATATTAGTAATGTGCTGGGAAACACTCGCTGCTATTGCGATGGTTGTAACGGCTTTCTTTTTACTACCTCGATATTTAAAAGGTGGTCTGACTACGGTACCGCAATTCCTTGCAGTGCGTTTTGATACGATGACTAAAACCTTAACGTCTGGCTTATTTCTCTCTGGGTACATGATCGTGCTTTTACCTATCGTTCTTTACTCTGGAGCTGTAGCCATAGGAAATATGTTTGATCTTCCTGACATCATCGGTCAGCCGATATCAGATATGGTCGGAGGTTCTATAGACAAGCACATGGCCTCTATCGTGGTATGTGTCTGGAGTATCGGCATCATCGGTTCCATATATGCTGTTTTTGGTGGTCTAAAAGCAGTGGCGGTTTCCGATACGATAAATGCGATTGGATTATTAATCGGTGGATTTACATTGACTTTTTTAGGTTTACAATACATAGGAGACGGCTCTGTTTCTGCTGGTCTTACTAATCTTTATAACGATGCTCCCGAGAGATTCAATGCGATTGGTAACGCTACAGCTTCTGTTCCTTTTTCTACCATTTTTACGGGAATGATGTTAGTACAGTTATTTTATTGGGGAACTAATCAGGCCATTATACAAAGAGCCTTAGCCGCAAAAAATTTACAAGAAGGACAGAAAGGATTAATGATTGCCGCAGCATTTAAAATTCTAGGACCGCTCATTCTAGTTATTCCAGGAATGATAGCATATAATATTTTTGGAGACAGTTTAGCTAAAGCAGATTATGCATATCCGGAATTAGTAAAAACAGTTTTACCTGTTACTATGGTAGGCTTTTTTGCCGCGGTTATTTTCGGAGCAATTCTAAGTTCTTTTAACAGTGCTTTAAATAGTTCCGTTACACTTTTTGGGCTAGACATTTACAAACAACATATAAACATTGAAGCAGACGAACGGACAGTCGTACGCATGGGAAAACGTTTTGGTATTTTGCTAGCCCTAGGAGCAATGATAATCGCACCATTTATAACCTACGTAGAAGATGGACTTTTTAAATATTTACAGGAGGTAAATGGATGCTATAGTATTCCGATACTTACGATAATAGTCGTGGGATACTTGACTAAATACGTTCCAGCGATCGCTGCAAAAATAGCTTTAGGACTTGGAGTCGTATTATATATAATATCGCAATTTATTTTAAAACCATTATTTGGTAGTAATGCAGTCGATGCAGCCAAAGCTTCTGGAATTATGGATGAAGCAGCATTAGAAGCAATAGAAAAAGCGGCATACCCTCACTTCTTACATGTAATGGCTATTCTTTTTGTAATGAATGTAATTATCATGCTCGTCATCGGAAAATTATATCCACGTAAAGAGGCATTTGTATTGCCTTATACCCAGGAAGTAGAAATTACACCCTATAAATACGTTAAGCCAGTAGGAATTACGATAGTTGTTATCGTAATTGCGACTTACTTGATTTTCTCATAAAATATTAAGTATACAACGATGTATATTTAAGACTATAACACTTACTATGGGTTTTAGTAGATCATTAACAACATGGATACTTTGCATTTTAAGTACGGCAGTATATTGCCAATCTATCGTCATTAATGAAATCCAAGCCTCTAATTCTCAGTTTACGGATCAAGATGGAGACACCCCAGATTGGATAGAGGTTAGAAATCTTAGCACTACTGATATCAACCTAAAGGACTGGTCTCTCAGTGACGATAAGGAGGATTTAACTAAGTGGCTTTTTACTGATTTTTCGCTTACCGCGAATGAACATCTGCTAGTATGGGCCTCAGGAAAAAATAAACAAGAGATCGGTTATGCCCAGTCTATTATTACAGAAGGCGATGAATTTAAATACTTGATACCTAATTCTGCCCTCTCATCAGATTGGAATTCGTTAGCTTACGATGATTCTTCATGGGATACTGGAGTCTCTGGTTTTGGTTATGGGGATAACGATGATAATACTCAGATTCCGGATGGTACGAGATCTATTTTTATTCGTAAAAAATTTACTATCGATGATATATCCTCTATAGTGGAACTCATCATGCATATAGATTTTGACGATGGATATGTTGCGTACATAAACGGGAAAGAAGTGTCCCGAGAAAATATTTCTGGGCAATTTCCAGCCTATGATCAGTTTGCTGATGACTACCTAGAAGCTTTATTAATAAATGGACAAAAACCATTAACCATCTCGATAAATGATTTTACAGATATCATAGAAGAAGGAGAAAATGTCCTTGCTATACAAGTGCACAATTTTAATACTTCCTCATCTGACATGACGATGATTCCTTTTTTATCCAGTATATCTACTACTGACATACTAGATGACCCTATACCTATTCTAGAGGTTAATGACCTAGAGCTTCATACAAATTTTAAAATTTCCTCTAGCTCAGAAACAATTTATTTAAGTGATCCGACAGGACTGCTTATTGATAGTATGAGCGTTAATAATTTTCCTGCAAACATTTCCATTGGGTTAAACCCAATCAATGATATCGTTTACTTCGAGACACCTACTCCTGGAACACTAAATAGCGGGACAGAACTCATAGGTATCGTTAATGATCAAATTAATTTCTCAGAACTTGGAGGAATTACTAATCCACTGGAATTATCACTTACGGGAATATCGCCACCTCATATAATCCGTTACGCACTAGACGGTGCTGTACCAGATGAATCCTCTCCTATTTATACCGCTCCTATTACTATTAACCAAAACACGGTCGTAAGGGCCCGAATATTCCGACAAAACTATTTGCCTTCTCCTACTCAAACAGAAACTTATTTTATAAACATAGATCATAACTTGCCGATCATATCCTTAGTTACCGACACTGAAAATCTATTTAATGAAGAAACAGGAATATATAGCTATGGAGATAATTTTGAATTTGGATATCCCTATTTCGGTGCAAATTTTTGGCAAGACTGGGAACGACCTATTCATTTTTCCATTTTAGAAACTGATGGTATTCATTTCTCTTTTGATGGAGGTATTAAAATTTTTGGAGGATGGTCTAGAGCAAATGACCAAAGATCTTTTTCCTTATTTGCAAGATCAAAATACGGGCCTAAGGAGATAGACTACCCGTTATTCTCAGATAATTCATATGAGACTTACCAGGCCTTTATTCTTCGTAATTCGGGAAATGACTGGCAGAGCACTATGATGAGAGATGGGACCCTAACAGGACTTATGAGAAGCTCTATTCTAGAAACCCAAGCTTACAAACCGACTGTCGCATATATAAACGGTGAATTCTGGGGTTTATACAATATGCGAGAAAAAGTAAACGAACATTTTCTAGCGAGCCGTCATAATATCGATCCTGATGAAATACAAATCATGGAGCTTAATTCATTACCAATCCACGGATCATCAGAAGATTATGAGGATTTAATTGATTTTGCAAGCAACACAAATTTTGTAAATGATATCAATTATGACATGATTTCTGATCTCGTCGACATCGATAATATCATCATGTACTATCTTGCACAGATCTATTTCAACAACACGGACTGGCCAGGTAATAATATAAAATATTGGAAAGAGACCGGAGGCAAATGGAAATGGATCTTATTTGATACTGACTTTGGTTTTGGTAGATGGAATTACTTTGACTTTCAGAATAATACTTTACAATTTGCATTACAAGCTAATGGACCTGAATGGCCAAATCCACCATGGTCTACTCTACTTTTTCGTAGACTAAATCAAAATTTATCATTTAGGCAAAAGTTTATTAATCAATTTGCAGATGAAATGAACTCTCGATTTCTGGAAGACCGAGTACATACACATATCGATAGCACTAGAGATTTAATAAGCTCAGAAATATCAAAACAACGTCAAAGATGGGGCGAATCTGCAAACGACTGGAGCGGCAATGTAAAAAACATGAAGGACTTCGCATCGGAGAGATCTTCGTTTTGCAGACAACATATTTTAGATGTATATAATCTTCCTGATGATCATATTTTACAAATCCTAAATACTCAGCCAGCTAATGGTTATGTTCAATTAAATAGTCTAACTATTGAGGAGTCTAACTGGAGTGGCTATTACTTTGAGAATGTACCTATCAGCGTAACTGCTATTCCCAGACCAGGCTATAAATTTGTAGAATGGCAAGCGGATATCTCCGGAACGGACCCTTATCAGGAAATTAATATGATTACCTCTATGCAAATCAGACCGATATGGGAATTAGACGAAGACTATCAGTATGGAGTCGTTATCAATGAAATCAATTATAACTCGGACTCTACAAACGATACAGGTGACTGGATCGAACTTTACAATTCTAATGACGAGGCGATGGATTTATCTGGATGGATATTCAAAGATGATGAAAATGATCACGCCTTTATCATCTCAGAAGGAACAGTACTAGATAGTGATGATTATCTCATTATCGCAAAAGACCTAGATGCTTTTACATCCATCTACACCGATGTGCAAAACGTAATCGGTAATTTTGACTTTGGTCTCAGCAGCACTGCCGATCAAGTAAGGATATATGATACCGATAACTTATTACAAGATAGTGTCGCATATCTATCTATACAACCATGGCCTACCACTCCTAACGGACAAGGATTTACGTTAGAACTCATCAGCCCGACATTAGACAACACCCTACCTCAAAACTGGAAGGGTATAAATCAATCAGGAAGCCCAGGAAGAATAAATCAAGAAATATCGTCTACTATCGAAACGGCTAAAAAATCTAATATTACGATTACCCCTAACCCAACATCAGATGTATTTACGCTAGATTTAGAGTCAGTACATGGTGAAGCTTACACATTAGAAATTATAGATACTGGAGGAAAAATAGTAAAATCTCTAACTAAAGATTTAAAAAATACAAATAATAAAAACCAAATAACCGTAAAAGTATCAGAGCTTCCACCTGGGCAATACTTTGTACGCATAACTACTAATATTGGAAACTCTGATATTACCACTTTTGAAAAAATATAAAAGAAAAGATCACCAAACACCATTTTCCTATGGACTGTAGTTTAGAAAAAAAGAAGCTTATTAACTTCAATTAAAATTTTAAAATAAAATTATCAATTCGAACTTTGTAGATGCCTCGGTTTCGCTCGGCCTGAAAAGTAAAAAATGTAAGTCTGATACTCAAATAAAAAGACTAATTCTCTCACAACGTAAAGTTCCATCTCAACTCCTAAGATAATTTCAAAAAAAAATCCACCTAAAGTAAACAAGCTGACACCGCCGCCTCACTAAGTATAAAAATTGGAGATATTTTAGTTTTCTAAATCTCCTTTTGATCTGAGACAAGTCCCAAAAACAATAATCAATTTCCTTACATTTAGTACTTTACAATCCCATAAATGAAAAACCCATTTATACACATTTATTTCCTCTTGTTTCTCTGTAGTATAAAACCCTACTCTACATTGGCACAAGCCACAGAAAAAGCAATCTATCTAATAGGTAATGCAGCAGGTACTGATAAAGAATGGGTCGATTTACTGATAGAAGAAATAGACAAAAACGACTTTCCTTCCAGCGTTTATCTACTCGGCGACATCACAGATAAAGATGGTATACATCATAAACCAAAATCAAAAAACGAGAAACGACTCAAACGATATAAACAAATAGAAAAGAAAACTAAGGCAAAAGTATATTTCTTAAGCGGTGACAGAGACTGGGATAATTCCGGCAAGAGTGGAAAGAAAAAAGTAAATCATCTAGAGAAATTTATTGAAAAAGATCTAAAATTAAAAAAGCGTTTTATTCCATCTTTTGCCTGTCCAGGTCCGCACTTGATCAAAGAAAATGATAACCTACTCGTAGTGGCGATAAACTCACAATGGTTTATACATCCTTATGATCGCCCCGAGGCACCTGATACAGAATGCCCTATTATTTTCGAAGCTGATTTCTGGGAAGAATTTGAAGATATACTAGATGAAGCAAAGGATAAAAACATTCTCGTTTTAGCTCATCATCCTATTTATTCCTTTAGTCAGCATAATGGTAAAAAACTCGGACTAAAACACCTTATTCCTTTTTATGGATCCTTCTATGCATCCTATAAACAAAATATAGGTAAACCTACCGATCTAGCTTATCCTCGATATTTACATTACGTAGATAAAATGCGTTCTCTTATAAACGAACATAACGGTATAATATATGCGAGTGGTCATGATTATTATAATTCCATACTAGCCCACAATCAAAACATATTTATCACAAGCAGTATCAGTAAAAAAAATCGAAAATGGGAAAACGATGAAGATTTGATTTTTGCCTCAAAGCAACCAAGTATAATAAAACTTAGTTACGATAGTCAAGGAAACATTTCATCTAAAATCCTGGAAGTAAAAAATGGTGAAATCGCGACCTATGATCGCATACTATTTAGTCCTATTGAAAATAATAAGCGTGCTATTTTTAACAATCAAAGACTAAATAAAGAAGAAAACAATTATATCTATGAGCGAAGATTTTCCAATTTAAAAGACCGTGTACAAATAATTGCCGGCTCAGAATACAAAGCAAATCCATTTATGAGAAAATGGATGGGTAAAAATTATCGTAACGAATGGACGAAAAAAATTTCTGCTCCCATACTTGACATTTCTAAAATGCATGGAGGTCTAAAACCATATGCCCGCGGCGGAGGACTACAGACTAATTCGCTCAAATTTAAAGGAGGTGATGGACAAAATTATGTATTTAGAGCGGTAGATAAAAACCCTGAACGAGCACTAGACGAGTTACTAAGTCAAACCATTTATCGTAAAATTACAAAACAACTTATTACCACACAGCATCCATACGGAGGACTAGTAGCAGCGGAATTACTAAAAGCAACAGACATACTACATGCTACGCCTACCTTATACGTTATGCCTGACGATCCACAACTAGGTCCTTATCGAGAGGCTTTTGCCAATGTGTTAGGATTTCTAGAGATTAAACCTAAAACACTAAAAAAGAAAACAGGAAAAACCTTTGCAGATGCTGATGCCATAGTCTCAACGCATCAGATGTTACGAGCGATGAATAATGATCATAAGCATAGAATGGATCCTTTGGCTTATGCAAAGGCTAGAGTTTTTGATATGTGGATCGGAGACTGGGATAAACATGAAGACAACTGGAAATGGGCAATGTATAAATCAGGGTCTTTACATATATACAAACCTATACCTAGAGATAGAGATCACGTTTTTTCTAAATGGGAAGGAATCATTCCAAAATTATCAGATCAATTTGTACCAAATGCAGAAAACTTTGGTCATCATTTCGTGAACTTAACCCAGCTTAATTATAAAGCCTGTAATCTGGATCGTCGCTTTGGGGTAGAAATTACAAACGACCTATGGAAGGAAGCAGCCATCTACATTCAGTCTAAAATGTCCGAGAATGTAATAGACCTGTCCTTACAAAAATTACCTCCAGAATTAAACAAGGATCGTACAATAGAAATAAAAGAAAAACTACTTAGTAGAAAAAAAGAGCTTCCTAAGATGATAATAGATTATCTTGATATTCTTAAAAACGAAGTCACCGTTTTAGGCTCTAACAAAAAAGAATATTTTGAGATATATAGACTTCCAGATGGACAAGTAGAAGTCTCTATCTATCCTCTCTCTTCCAAAGGAAAGATCAAAGATCAAATTTATCAACAGTCATACTATTTAGAAAAAACAAAAACAATTTACATCTATGGCTTAGGAGGTCAGGATGAGTTTGTAATCAGAGGAGAAGTAGATAACAGTATCAAAATAAGAATTATCCCAGGGGGCGGAAAAGATAATATAACCGATTTATCACAGGTTAAAGGTTCAAGTAAATTATCGCAGATATATCAAGGTAAAAAAGAAAAAGATATTATCTCTAAAAGCTCAGAGACAGCAGTAAAGCGTCCATTCCATCAAGCAACATATGATTATCATAATTATCATCTGGATGCTCTGCTACCTTTTCTTAGTGTACAGTTTAGCGGATATAGCGGAATAGGTTTCTCCTTAGATGTAAAGAAAACAAAGCAGGGATATAATAAACCAGACTTTGCTAAAATCCATCATTTTAAACTTAAATATTATCCTAAGGTAAATGCCTATCGAGCTCAGTATCAATATATGTTTAGGCATTTAATCCGAGATTGGGATTTTAAGACTAAACATTTGATCTCTGACCAACTCGATAAATATCCATTCTTTTTTGGATTAGGTAGTAATACTAGAGTAAATGATGAACTCCAAGATCAGAATTACTATCGCATAGATTTTGATACCTATCGAGCTAAATTTGGATTAGAAAAAGATTTTCTCTTTAAAAGTGACATGGGTATTTTCCTAAATTATGAATATAATGAAGTTTCATCTTTAGATGATTCTCAATCCCTATTGGATAATCCGGCATTTAATGATTTACAAGGCAAAGGTAAAAACCATTCATTCGACATAGAATCTCACTTAACACTAGATTTTAGAGATCACCAAATTTCAAGCTATCAAGGTTCACTCTTCCATCTAAAGCATCGGTTATATTACAGCTTTAATAATCAAAAACTAGGAGGTCATATTGATCTTAATATGAGTCATTATGAAACTATAAAAATACTTTTACCCATCACTTTTATCGGACGGATAGGTTCTTTAAAAACGTACGGTAGCTTACCTTTCTATCAGAGAAGTATACTAGGATCTAACACATACCTTAGAGGTTATGATCGCAATAGATTTATAGGAAACCATGCGGCATACCTTAACCTAGAATCCAGAATACAGATTGATACATGGTATAATCTATTGGCTCCGATCACTTACGGCATATTTGGATTTTACGATCAGGGAACTGTATGGAATGACTTTAGCGAATTTTCTGACCAGGCGATAAACTGGCGGACTACCATAGGATTAGGTATTTTTGCAGCTCCTTTATCTAGAGATTTTACCTTTAGCATGAGCTATGCTCGCAATGACGAAAAAAGAGGTTACTTTGAACTCGGATTAGGTTTTGATCTAGATAGAGATTACTAACAGATATTAATGATTACAAAATTAATTTTAGAAAGAGAGTTTGTTATACAATATGTAACTAGCCCATACAGTAGATTAAAAACTCTCCTAGCATTTTTTATAATATGTCTATTAGCATCCTGCAATTCATCACCTGAATTAAAAAAAATTACATTTTCTAAATCACCCAGTTTATTGAACAAAAGTGTTAACACAAAAAACTCAACTGCGGTTTACGATTATACCAGCCCCGATAATACTCATATCCTCGCCTCATTTTTAGATGAAATATCAGGACTATCCTATGATCAAGAAAAAAATGTTTTTATCACGCATGATGATGAAAACGGATCATATTATCTTCTTCATAAGGAATCTTTTAGGATTGAGAAAAAAATCGACTTTGGAAAGAAAGATGATTATGAGTCTATAGAAAAAGTAAAAAGTGATATCGTTATCTGTAGAAACGATGGAACTCTATTTTTTCATCATGAGAAATCAAGTAACACCTCAACTTATACCACACCGTTATCCAAAAAAAATAATGTCGAAGGTTTATGCTATCAACAAGATAAAAATATCTTACTCCTAGCATGTAAAGGAAATTCCTTAGCAGATGAAAGCCAAAACATAAAATCTATTTATGCATTTGACCTAGAAGAAAAGACATTAAACCCTACGCCGTACATCACAATTAAGAATGAAGATCTTAAAAAATACGTTTTAGAAACTAATGAAGATGTAAGCAAATCTCAGCGTAAAAAGCTAATCAAAAGAATTAAAGAATTTGCTCCTTCTGGGATCGCTATCCAACCTGATTCCAAAGAATTCTATATACTATCTGGAAGAGGATCTACACTCATCATTTTAGATAAAAACAAAATACTAAAACGTATTGTTTATTTGGACAAAGCGATCATACCTCAACCAGAAGGAATCACTTTTGACGACAAAGGCCATTTGTATATTGCTACAGAGGGACAAGGTTTTAATGCTAAAATATTCCAGTTTAAGAAAGCCGATAAATGATCAAATTCTTATACGCCATTTCCATACTATGCTTCTTATCCAGTTGCGGCACGTTGCATAAACCATATTATAACGATACGGTAAAAGACTGGAAAAATAATAATCCTTTACCTCAACAAGAAATCATCCATAGTCTATACCTCATAGGCGACGCTGGCGAACTAGATAACAATCTCCAAAAAACCAATGCGGTTACTACAGCTCTTAAAAAACAAATTGCCTTAGAAAAATCAAAAACGAGTTTGGTGTTTTTAGGTGATAATGTATATCCTCACGGCTTGCCTAAAAAAGATGCTCACGATAGAGCGTATACAGAAGAAATTCTTCTAGAGCAAATCAGTTGTGCCTCAGCACATCAAGGAAAGACCTACTTTATTCCGGGAAATCATGACTGGAATAAGCATTACCCTGGCGGTAGAAAAGCCATACTGAGACAAGAAAAATTTATAGAAGCCTATAACACCGAGGCAAACCCGATCAGCTTTTTACCTGATAATGCCTGTAGTGATCCTGAGATCATAGAAATAAATGATAATCTAGTATTTGTTTTTTTGGATACCCAGTGGTGGTTACAGAGATGGCAATACGAAAAAGATATAAATCAAGGTTGTAAAATACAAACTAAGCAAGAATTTCTAGATCAGATGAGCAGTATCTTTTCGACTTATCAGAGTAAAGAACTTGTCATTATGATGCACCATCCGATACATAGTGATGGAGTACATGGAGGACATTTTGGGTTTAAACATCATGTATTTCCATTGACGGAAGCCTATCGACACTTATGGATACCGTTACCCTTTATAGGATCTCTTTACCCTGCCTTTCGGCGAATAAAAGGGTCACGACAAGACATCCCTAATAATCATAACAAGACATTAATGCAAGAGCTAAAACGTATGGCACAAACTTCAGGTGGTCAGGTCATTTTTGCATCAGGACACGATCATGGATTACAGTACTACGACCAGGATAAGATCAAATATATCATCAGTGGAGCGGGTGGAAAAATAGATTTTGTAAAAAGAAATGGAAACGCAGACTACGCCAGAGGAAAACGAGGTTTTGTAAAAATAGATTTTTACAAAAACAAAGAATCCTGGGCTTACTATTATGTAATTAATCCTGACAAAGATGAGACAATGCTCGAATTACGAGTTAACCTCAGGAAACCAGATTGAGATCACATACAAAATACTAACTACTGCACCACTATTTTTCTAAAAATAGAATGCCCCATTGTCCTCCACATTCTCAGCACATAAATACCACTATTCCACCCTATAGTGTATATAGCCTCAGGCCTCACAAGTATTTTTCTCGAATGCTCAATTTTTCCATCTTGAAAAAACACATCAAAATAATAAGGTTGATAGTCAAATTAAATTGTACTTCTATGGTCTCACCAGAAGTCAGAACATTGGGTTTAACCCTAATAAGATCCTCCTCAATATTACTTAGATGATCCATGCTGGTAAATTATTTAAATTTAAACTCTATTATAGCTATAGGTCCAAAGCCCGAATAAAAAGACCCATTAGCTGCAAAATAGTTATCTGACTTTAAGACCATGTAAAGCATAAAATGATAAGTATGAGAAACAAGGATTCTTTTCTCATTATTAATAGCGATTTGGTTAGATTTCTAAATTATTGACAAGCAACAAACCTATAGGTATGAGTCTTTACTTAATATTATTAGTTAGGACAGTATGTTCAAGAAATTACTCCAGGATAGTAAACACATTAGACTTTTCTTTTCCTGATGGGGTTACTATAGTCAGTGTATGTTTTCCTGGCGATAAATCCAATGGCAATTTATGAGATCCAGATGTTACAGAAATCAATTTATGATCCACAAACCAGTAAAGAGAATCTACTGCATCCCCTACCACCGCTTTACCTACAAGAGACTGCTGACGCTGATCTATATCGATAGGCAATAAAAGCTCTGACTGATCCGAGGGATACATAATTTCAATCTGATCAGACATTTCTGTACATCCGGGTAAATAAGGAGGCAGACGGTAAGATTTTCCAGTAAACTTTTTATAATAATTATCTATTGTGAGCGGTAACACAAAAGCTGTAGTGGATACGACCTCACTAGCACAATTATGAAAGACTCTAAACTGCTCAGTCTGATCTAAAGTAACATGTCTATGGTATTTACATGTGGCTAAACTATTATTTGTATATGGTAACCACACATCAGTTTTTTGTTTGCATATAGCTGTCGCTACATAGCCTGACTGAAAACATATCTCTTTAGATACAAAACCTGAAATCGGTCTCTGTAATTTGCTGGCCCGAGGTAATAATTCAAAAATATCAAACAAAATAGGAGCTGCCTTTTTTACACCCATTAGTCCTGGTTTCCCTTCTCCATCTGCGTTTCCTACCCACACTAAAACAGTATACTCAGACGTAGAACCTACAGACCATGCATCCCTAAACCCAAAACTAGTACCTGTTTTCCAAGAGATATCTTGGGATCCACTAAAATATTTCCAACCATCCTGGCTATCAGGACGATGCACACCTTTAAGCATTTCTAAGATAGTAAAAGATGTTGCTGGAGTAAATGGAAAATCGTAATATTCCTTATTAACGGAATGTATATACGATGGCACTACTCCCTCTTGTGATTTTGCAGATCGCACAAGATTCATATATCCAGCGGCCAATTCTAATCCGGTGACTTCTCCCCCTCCTAAAATTAAAGACAATCCATAATGATCTGGTAATTTATCTAATGATGAAAATTGCAATTCTCGCAGATCTTCATAAAACGGAGCGACACCATACTGCTGTAGTAATTGTACTGCAGGAATATTTAAGGACTGCGTTAGTGCCGATTCTGCATGGACTACCCCTCTATAATTTTTATCAAAATTAACAGGGCTATAACCGTTATAGAATATTGGAATATCTTCCAATAGACTCTGAGGACCTATCATTCCTGATTCTAAGGAAGCAGCGTACAAAAATGGTTTTAGAGTACTTCCAGGACTACGTAAAGCAGTAAGTATATCGACATCATTACTACAGTTATCCGGACATGCGGTATTAGCCACATAGGCAGCGATGGTACCATCGTTACGCAGTACAATAGCTGCTATATTATTTATATCATTTTCTAATGCATAACGATCTCTGTAGTTTTGGGTAATCCTTTTTACATTAGTTTGCAGTGATCGGTCCAAAGTAGTTACATAACTAAAAGCATTACGTTCCATCTTTTTACATTCCTGCAAAAGGTGCGGAGCTAGAGATGGAAATGTACTGCTCTGACTGGGTAGATTTTCTAAAATCGATAGTCGATAACTAATAGAATCTATAAGGCTCTGAGCCAATAGTTTTTTTAGCAATGCATTCCTTTTATTGACTAAGACCTCCTGTCCCTTACCTGGATAAATCTTAGATGGAGCATTGGGTAAAACAGATAAGGTAGCTGCCTCACTCCATGATAATAAAGATGCATCTTTACTATAATATCGATGAGCCGCGGCACAGTAACCGATCGTGTTACCACCATAAGGAGCATATTGGGCATACAGCATTAGTATCTCATTCTTAGAATATTTTATTTCCAGAGCAAAAGCTAAAAGCAGTTCTTTACATTTTTGCCAATACGTACGCTTCTGATTTCCTTCATGAATTCTGGCTAGCTGCATAGTCAGTGTACTACCCCCTCGGACTATCCTACCCGCTTTAATATTGTCTTTTACTGCATGTATAATAGATACCGGATTTATGCCTGGATGATAATAAAAATATTGATCCTCAAATAAAGTAAGACATATAGCTAGCTTCTCTGGTAGTGCTTCTGTACATTTTATTCTCCATTGCTGATCATCAGAGACTTGAGCATTAATAATCTCTCCATCCGCATATAATACGTAAGCAAAACGATCCTCAAAAGCAATAGTCGTAGATAAATAAAGGATATAAAGAACGAGTCCTAGCAATGTAAACAAACTATATTTTAAGCATCTTTTTTTCACTGTACTTACTATTTTACCACTGCCCAGAACCCCTTAGTTTTGGCTCTTATTCTGGCATCATACATCGCCTCACAAAACGCTGGAGCAGCCCAGTATTTCCCTTCGTATGTGGCATTCATTTTAAATCTAAACATTTTCTTTTCGTTCTTTTTTAAATCAAAATAGAGATGTACTCTATCATCTCTGATATCTTGATAATCCGCTACACTACCTTCATCAAAACTCGAATCTTCTTTTAGTCTCTGGTTTAAAATTTCCCAGCCAGATGGAAAGATTCCTGTCAGTGCCATATTTTCATAATCATCTCTGACGCCTGTATGTTTAACAGAATACTGAATTACAAAATCGGTTCCTTTTATAATTTCTTGTGGCTTGAGGATTTTACCTTCAAGATCTGTGTAAAGAATTTCCAGAGATAGATCATTGGCCTCAGCCTGAGTGTCATCCCGTAACGGTTGCCCTGAAATAACAACAGAAGTATATAATTCTGACTCTCCTTTATTAGTTACAGATATTTTAGACTGAGTTATAGCATCTTCATCTAAATCATAAGACTGAGGTTTCTCATCTATCTCTACATCTAACAGTTGCTGAGTATCAGATAGGATAATATCATACTTGATGCTATCCTCTACCTTGTCTAGCGAGGATACAAATTTTGCAAACGTAATGAGGCTTTGGGCTCTATCCTGAGTTGATAATTGACTTACTTTATCGGCATCAAAATTAGCGATCATTTCATCTATCAGCACTTTTGCTTTAAGCTTATCTCCACTATCGATTAATACTCTAGCTATGATGGCCTGATCTCTTAATCCACTTCCAAAATTTCCTCCTAATTCGCGATAATCACTTACTGTTGCTGTAGCAGAATCGATCATTGCCTTAGCTAATGATTCTTCTCCTAAGATGGTAAAACTGTGAGCCAATATCCATCTTGCTGTATTATGCAAATTAGGTAATAAACGTAATCGATTCATCGCTGCATAGTTAGGTTTTCCTGCCTGGGCTAATGTATATAACCTGTAAGCATATCCGATAGTACGATAGTCAGAAGTAGTTCTATTATTATTAGAGGAAATGATGTCTATATTCTCAGATGCTTTATACTGATAGTCGATACATTTTTTGATCATCGACTCAGGAACTTCGTAACCATATTTTTTTGCTTCGAGTAAAAACTGGAATGTATAAGACGTACCCCACTCATTTGCACGATTACCTCCAGGCCAATAAGAAAATCCCCCATTAGGCATTTGTAGAAATCGTAATTTTTGAATAGCAGCTTTATATTGCTGACGATATTTTAGCTGATCTACATCATCTAGTAAGTTCATTTTGTATAAATAAATCTGCGGAAATATCCTAGAGATGGTTTGCTCTAGACATCCATGAGGATAGTTAGACAACCACTGTACTTGTGGAGCAAACGAAAAATTTAATCCTTTACTTACCGTCACTTGACCCGTATTAGTACCCTCCATCCCGACGGACTTATATTCTATACCTTTTGTTTGGCCGGCACTGACCATACTACTAAAACTCTTAGATATCAGTGGAGCTGACGGACGTAAATCTATGTTAATTGTCTCTTTATATTGATATGATCCAGAGATGACCTCTACTATCACTTCCGTCACACCGATAGTGGTTCCTGTCTCTATCTCAAAGAATATATCTTTTTCTCCTTTTTTATCAAAAATGATTTCTTGTGTCGATGACCCGAGTACTTTGATAGCATCACTTGCTTTTACTGTGGCAGTTACTTTTTTAATATCATCTTGCATTGTAAATACGGTAACAGGTAATTTCATTTTTTCCTCAGGTCCTAGTACCCTAGGGAGCGTCGCATATAACATCAGTGGCTTAGTAACAGGCACTGTTTTTTCGTATCTCCCTAAAGCAGAACCATCGGTAGCTACGATCATAGCTCTGACTGATCCGGCGTAATCATTTATCGTAAACTTATGAGACCTGGTCTCACCAGCATTTAATTTAAAAGGGCCGATATGCTTTACTACAGGTTTAAATCTCCGGGCTTTTGCGGTAGGTTTTATAGCCGCTGAGCCATCGCCTCCTACTGCAAGTAAAGAAGTATACTCTCCTAAAAAGCGCTGGAATATCTGTCGATACATATCCCATGTTTTTACATTTAAGCTTTCTTTACCAAAAAATAAAGCCCATGGATTTGGAGTTTTAAACTGGGTAATATCTAGTAAACCTTCGTCGACTATGGCTAGTGTGTAGGACATGCTTCGATTATCAGCTTCAGAAATCTGTACCGTAAATGACTCATCCGTTTTTAGTTCGTCAGGCATATCTAATTCCGGCTTTAAAATAGTAGATGGATCATATACCTTTATCGGCTTTATCCCAAACAATCTTAAAGGTCTATCATTTTTATGGCTTTCCCACGCTTGTATTAAATGTACGTGCACATAAGCTGTGGGAGCCATTTTGCTAGTCACAGGGATTTGCATCGCTATCGGTAAAGAGCTTCCTTTAACGATTTTTTTATAAAGAATTCTTCCTCCATTTTCTACAGTTACTAAAAATCTACCAGTGCTCATCGCTGGAAGCTCAAATGATAAATTATCTCCAACCTCATAGTCGGTTTTCTCTATTAGTAGCGGTAATACTTCTAGCTGACTTACCTCCTGATTATCCTCTCTCCACTGATTACTATAACTATAAATGACTCTACTTATGGAGTGTCCGCTTTTGATATCTTTTACTTCAAGTAAAAAACGACCATAGTCTTTAAAAGAAAGAGTACCACCCTCTTTTCCTATAGTCATGGAATAATCCTTTAGCTTAGAAGTTGTGTAATTAGTTAGAGCCGCATAGTTACCACTCGCTCCGAACTGATACCACCAGTTATGATCTATCTTAAATAACTTTACTTGTACCTCCCGTTGTGCTGCCTGACCATTTTGATCTAAAGCAGCAAGTATAACGGCTTCATTATCCTTTATATAAATTTCCGTCCCGTTATCACCTCCAGGGAATTTAGCTCCGATATAATGCGAGTAAGGAGAATACTTTATGGCTTTCATATCGCTACTAAAAGCACCGCCTTTTTCAAAAGATCGAAGCTCAAAATTAAACTGCATCATCGATGGATAAGAATCATCTGCATCAGTAGGAATATCAAAATTAAGTACACCCTTACTGTTTGTTACCTCATCTTTTACAATTCCTATATCGCTTTGTTTTTCTTTACGCAAGTCGTTAAAAATGTAATTGGTGTAATCCGCTCCAAAGGGATTAGTCAGTACTTTTTGTAACATATATATCTCAGTTCGTAATCCCTTGGCTTCTAATCCGTGCATCCACTTAACAGAGACAGGTGCTGTTTTAGGATCTGTATGTTTAACGATTTTTTCATTGGCGAAAGCCATTTCCATCTTTAACCTATTAGGTCGGATCGTTTCTATCCTTACACTTTGCTTATGTACCTTACCACCCATTTTAAATAGCAGTCTCCAGTAGCCAGTCGGATCATTAATATCTGTTACAAACTGACAATCGTAAATTCCATTAGAATTATTCTTTACCGTCCATTCTTTGACCAGTTTATTAGTCGGATCGTATAACTTTAGAGCGACTGGTAATCGTTCTGGTAAAATATTATCTGGACTATATACGATCGTATTCATGTGTACAGTATCACCTGGTCTCCACACATCTCGATCCCCGTAGAAGAACACCTTAGTCGCTCCATCCCAGTTTTTTCCTTCTACTTGGAAAGTACTAAGGGATAATGCTTTTGCATCTTGTACAGGAAGGTAAGTGGTCTGATTATTATAGGTGGCTTTCGCCAAAAAAGCTTTTTGATCCGGAAGAGGAATATCCGCCATGCCGGAACCATCTGTGTAACCTGCGGCGATCTCTTTTCCTTGAATATTATACAATGTAATACTGGCATTAGATATCGGATCTGCCTTAGAAATACTAGAGGAATAGATGAAGAAACTGTTTTTCTCTGGTTCGTATTTAGCTACTAATCCTACGTCAGAACACATCAGTAATCGAGCATCCAAAATATCAGAATCGTATGATAGATCACATGGATTTTTATAGGTCTCGTCCTGATACTGATCACTATAATGTTGGCTACCTAGATTATTATTGTAATAACTTCCATAATAATAGTCATCCTCATAATAGTCATAATCATACCGTATCCTAACCCACGGTTTATCAAAATCTATAGCATCTATGTGATCCCTACGATCGGTTCCTTGCGACTGAGGACAAGGATATAAATTATTTTCATTAGGGATCGTTAAGATTACTTTGTAAAGAGCACCTGTCTCTTTTTTAATTACACGATCCAGTGCGATGGAATGATAGCTATCTATAAAAGGTCTTTTTTTATCCATAGTTATTATCGTATCTAAGGTAAGACGACCGATATTTTCTAATCCTCGTTGGAAAACATATGGTTCGGCATTTTCTTGATAAAATCGGGGTATATTATGATCGTAGATTTTTAAGATCCTAAGTCTAAACCCATTTGCTGACACAAGCGACACCGGCAATTCCCAACGATTACCCGGCGGTAAAATATTTCCTTTCTCTGCAATCTTTACTTTAGGTTTAGGAGGTGTAAAAAACAACTCTTTAGTGTAGGTATCCCTAAGAGGAAAACCAGCCATATTTTTTATTCCTGGTGATATAGACAAATCAAAATATCCATAGTTTTCATTTTTAAAATAGACTTCAACATGATTATTATTGATTTTAGTCTGCGTGATAATCCTTCCTTTTACGTTTATAAGTCCATCTATTTTTTGATTTTTTTGTAATGGGTCTGTAAAAGTTATTTTTAAATGATTGTTATTTACAATGCGATAATTATGAAAAGAAAAATCAGAAGTAGATGGAATAGCGAGTCTAAGATCAGCTTTGTCTTTCACATTTATCGCTTCCATAGAAAGTTCTACATTCACAAAATCAGGGTCCTCTCTTCTTTCTATATTATGTATTGTAAACTGAGATCGTCTCTTATTATTTTTCTGATGAGTCCAGGTAATATTTAACTTTTTATCACCCTGTCTTGCAATAAGACTATTTTCTAAAACTTGAGGACGTGGCTCACACACTCCAAATTTTACAACTCCTGAATAACTTACCTTTTCCATTGATTTATTGACAGGTGGATCCATAGTGATATCCCATGTCTGCGTTTGTGCTTCTAGAGGAAAACTAAATGACTGCATATCGATAGGCATTTCTGTTAGCATCCCTACATTAAATTTTACATTATACTCCACATTATGTTTTATATCTGCATTCTTTATACGAATCTGCTTACCAGAAGAAGTCAGCTGGTAATTACCTCCGATGGGTGGACTTATTTCAAAAAGACCACTAGGTAAAATATATCCCTCCGGTAATTGGAATCCCAGTTTTACAAAAACATCATCACATCTAGACACTGGGCTTTGACTATAGCCTGTTATATAATTTGTAAATTTTTTATACTCGATTTTAGATTCATCGATAGCTGATTTTTTACAGCTAGTAATTAAGAATGTAATTAGTATTACAAAGAGAAAAGCAGATTTAGATAGATTCATAAATGCAATTTATAGCTAATAAACAAATGGTAATAACCTTAATTTAACTATAAGATTATGATAAATGGTAGTTACAGGAAACCAGATTTTATAATTCGTTATAATTTGAATATTATTCGATGGGATACGACTAGTACATAGCTTATCACTAATTTGCAAATCATAATCAAAATATAACAACATGTGGATAAGGAAACATTTCTCCTTTAGGAATATTATAAATTTTACTGGAATTCATATTTTATGGATATCAGGATGGTGCACTTTAGTGACATGCTTACATATCATTCTGCATGACTACTGGCCAGAGATTCCATGGCTACCTATATCCATTATAGGTACGGCGGTAGCCTTTTATGTAGGTTTTAAAAATAATCAATCCTATGACCGAATGTGGGAAGCTATAAAAAATATGGGGAGCGATCGTAAATAGCAGCCGAGCATGGGGAAGTGCAGTGGATAATTTTGTTTCCGATCAGTTTATGGAAACTGCGTTATCTAAGGACGAACTTTATAAAATCAAGAAAAAACTTATCTACCGTCATATAGGTTGGTTATATTCTCTCCGCAGCCAGTTACTCATCCCTACTCCATGGGAACACATCAGACAAGGTGCAAAAATGAAAAAATCTACAGAAGCAAGGATGAAAAGATTTGGGATTGGTCTATTTGATGATAAGGACACTCGAGAAAATCTAAAATGCTATCTTCCGTCAGAAGAAAGAGAACGCTTAATCAATGCTAGTAATACAGCAACACAAATTATAAATCAGCAAGCTAGAGATCTCAGAGACTTACGTCAAAATAATATTATCGAAGATTTCCGACACATGGAATTACAAAATATCCTCAAGGATTTTTATGTTCATCAAGGAAAAGCAGAGCGGATAAAAAAATTCCCATTACCTCGACAATACGCTAATTCCAGTCTCATATTCGTCGTGATATTTATCCTACTCCTACCTCTAGGAATGGTTACAGAATTCCACAAAATGGGAGACTATGGACCATGGGTCTCTATTCCATTCTCTATTATCGTATCATGGGTATTTATCATGATGGAACTTGTGGGTGATTACTCAGAAAATCCATTTGAAGGATTAGGAAATGATATCCCTATGTTGTCCTTATGTCGGGTTATAGAAATAGATCTTATGGAAATATTAGAAGAAGAAAAAATACCTAAGCCTATAGAAGCCGTTAACGGAGTATTGATGTAATGCTATTTACTAATTTATTTATCAGTTCAAAATATTCTTTTTTAACTCAGGCAACCATTTTGATAGATTACAGGTATAGCATTATGTAACGAATTATTTCGACATTGATAGAGATTGTCCATATCATCCATAAAGCAACCAAAGGGAATCCAGATGCCCAAAGAGCGATCTATGATAAGTATAGAACTCGCTGGTATATGACTAGTCTACGATATGGTAAAAACAAGATGGAAGCAGAAGACATCTTCCAAGAAGCACTGATTAATATCTTCAACAGATTAAATACTTATGACTCTAATAAATCAGCGTTTACCACATGGTCTACTAAAGTGATCATTAATACAGCGATGACTTATCTTAAGAAAAACAGTTGGGCCAATTCGATGTCAGGCTTAGATCACTTATATGATGTACATGACAAATCCGAAACAGTCTATGATACACTATCAGCAAAAGAACTTACTATGCTGGTTCAAAGCTTACCTGTAGGTTACCGACTCGTTTTTAACATGTATGCAATAGAAGGATTTTCCCATAAAGAAATAGCAAGCCAACTGGATATAACTGTAGGAACTTCTAAATCACAGCTTTTTAAAGCTAGAAGAGAACTACAGCAAAAATTAGAATCACAATTAAATTCATCCAATCATGAATAAGATGGACGAGTACTATAAAAAACAACTGACTGATTATCAGCCAGCGGCCGACGAATGGAATATCCCTTCTGAAGAATTATGGAATAATGCAAAACCCCATTTTCCAAAACCTAAGAAAAAAAGAGGAACACTAATTTTACTTTTATTGCTTACTATTGTAATTCCTTCCACATATTTCCTACTAGAAGGCTTTTCCATAAAAAGGGATACTGCGATCAACTATGATTCTAATTCCTCAGATCAACATAATAGTACAATCGATGACTTACCTATCAACAAAAATAAATACAATAATTCATTAAAAAACAGATCAGCCAGCCCATCAATAAAGATAGATGATTACAACTCCAATGCTATTAGCAAAGAAATCATAAAAGAATCGTCTCCAATTGCCCAACATAACAATATCATTAGTTGGGATAAGAGTAACTATGATAATAAAGCAAAACTTCTCTCATCAAATAACACATCGTCATTTGCTATAGAACCCAAAACCAATACAACATTTAAAACGAAAAGCAATAACACGAGTAATGATCATGACAGCCACAATGACATAATACATTCGACGAAAGTCAAAGTGAACGCTAAAAAAATTGCTAATCCTAAGCAATACATAAATCCAATCGTATCCCCTAATAACCATTCTAACAGAACTATTAACACTATCGCATACGTAAATCAGTTAGATCTTCTTCTTTTGGCTTCAGAAGATTTAGAACGTCCATTATCTTTTAGACAAAACCTTACCTCAACGCTACTACCTTCAGTATCCAAAACAGGAAATCACGAAGTAGGTATCGGATCAACTTTACATCTATTAACGCTTATAGGCGAGGTCAAAAATGGAGATAATGATGAATGGCCGGATGAAGAAATTTTCTTTAAGTCGAGTAGAAACAAAAATATCAATTTGCACTACCAGTATGCATTGTCTAGGAAATGGTATATATCCAGTGGTCTTTATTATCATCATATCAATTTTAACTTATATGGTTTTACGTATGATGTTCTTACACAATCTACCTTAGATGATTTTATATCGACTAATTTAAACGATCAGCTAAATGCAAACCTTACTGATCCGAGACAATCCAATGACCAAAAAATCGAATTAATCAGTGGGCAATCTGTCTCTACAGGTGATACTTTAAAATTTGGGTTAGACGTATCACTATCACTAAATACGCTCCAAATTCCTCTAGTCATCAATAGAAAATGGGGTATAAAACAAACAGAAGTATTTATAGGAATCGGTGGATCGGTAAACTTTGAATCTTGGAAACAAAATTCTGCAGATGTCCAATTATTTAAGGATAACATACTCATTACTAAACCATATTCTGAAGGTGCGGAGCCTCCAAACAGAAAAACTACTTTTGAATTTATTTTCCAAACGGGAATCGATTATAAAATTACCGACAACTTAAAAATAGGTCTAGCAGGAAGAATATTTCTGCCCGGACTAATTCCTACGGGACTAGAGGCACGACTCATGTATCGCCTCTAAAATTTTAATCCTAAATCCTCATTCTTAAAAACTGATTCCATAAACGGACTGGGATCACTATGTAAAATATCAACTATGACATTATTGAAAAAAGCATTACAAAAAATTCCAATACTTCCTTTAATAGCATTACTACTATCCATAGGAACGATCCATGCACAAGAGGAGAGAAAATTTACTCTAAGTGGTCATGTAAAAGATGGTAATTCGGGAGAAGAACTCATAGCAGCTAATATTTATGTAAAAGAGCTGGGCTTAGGAAACACCACTAATCTATATGGCTACTATTCCCTTACACTAAAAGCAGGGACTTATCAAATCGTCTACAGCTATCTTGGTTTTGAGGATAAAACTATAAGTGTAACATTGGATAAAAATATAAGAAAAGACATTGATCTTGCAGAAGCTGGACATATGATTTCTGAAATCACAATCCTGGCAGAAGAAAAAGATAAAAACGTAGAATCTACAGAGATGAGTCGAGTTACGATAGACGTCGCTGCTGTAAAAAAGATGCCTGCACTTTTTGGAGAGGTAGATATCATCAAAGCAATACAATTATTACCTGGCGTAAAATCGATAGGAGAAGGAACTTCCGGATTTTATGTAAGAGGTGGAAACGCCGACCAGAACCTCGTATTGCTAGATGAGGCTCCCATTTACAATGCCTCTCACTTACTCGGGTTTTTCTCATCATTTAATCCAGATGCGATAAAAGATATGCAACTATATAAAGGTGCTATCCCTTCTCGATATGGAGGTCGCTTGAGTTCGGTTTTAGACATTAGGATGAAAGAAGGAAATGCCAAAAAATTTGGAGGATCTGCGGGAATCGGGTTAATTATGTCTCGTCTGTCATTGGAAGCTCCTCTAGGAAATAATGGAAGTTTTATAGTATCTGGCCGGAGGTCTTACCTCGATGTAATGGCCAAAACTTACTTTGCACTTAAAGGTAAGAGCAGCGAAGATCAGTTTTACTTTTATGATCTAAATGCAAAAGGAAATTACAGAATAAATGACAACAATAGAATATTTGTTTCTGGCTATTTTGGAAAGGATATCTTAAGTCAAGAGGAAGAGGAAGAAGACGGTTTAGACTTAAATGTGTTCTGGGGAAATAAAACAGCGACTGTAAGATGGAATCACATTTTTTCTCCTAGGCTATTTTCCAATGTTACTGCTTACTATAGTAATTATAATTACGGACTAGGGTTCGAAGATGGAATTAATTCTGTAGACTGGAATTCAACATTAGAGGAACTCAGTGTCAAGGCTGATTTCACTGCTTTCCTAACTCCAGATTACAGTATAGATTTTGGGGTACAATCGATTAAACATGATATCGCTCCTGGAGAAATAAAAGTATATGACAGTGCAGATAGTCTCCTAGTAGATTACGATATCGATCATGTATCCAGCATAGAAAATGCGATTTACGTGAGTAATAACTGGAATGTAAATGATGACCTTTCTGTCGAAGTTGGTTTGCGAGGATCATCACTTCACAACGTGGGACCTCATACTCATTACACTGCCAATGAAGAATCAGAAATCACAGATTCTACTGTTTACAAATCTGGTATTTATAATAGTTACTATAACCTGGAGCCTCGACTAGGGATCAAATATTCTCTAGGGAAAAATAACTCTATAAAAGCCAGCTATAATCGCACAGCTCAGTATATCCAGCAGGCGTCTAATGGTAATATAGCTACCCCATTTGACATTTGGTTTAATGCAACACCATTAGTTAAGCCACAACTTGCCGACCAATATGCAATAGGCTATTTCCAAAATTTTAAAGACAATTCTTATGAGGCATCTGTAGAAGTTTATTTCAAAGATTTTACTAACGCAATCGACTTTAAAGAAAGAGCCAGTTTACTTCTAAACGAAAACCTAGAAGGCGAATTAAGACTCGGAGTCGCTAGAGCCTATGGAGCAGAATTTATGGTCAAAAAAGATCTTGGAAAACTTACAGGATGGATCAGTTATACCTATTCCAAAATAGAAAAGAGAATAGAAACTATTAATAATAATCAATGGTATAATGCTAAGTATGACAAGCCTCATGACCTCTCCATTGTATTAGCCTATGAACTATCTGATCGTATTAGACTTTCGTCCAATTTTGTATATTCCTCTGGAGCAGCAGTTACTTTTCCTACTGGTAAATATTTTTTCCAAGGCACAGCAGTGCCGATCTATTCGGAAAGAAATGGCGAACGTTTACCCGACTATCATAGGATGGATGTATCCCTAACTTTAAAGTCAAAAAATAAAAACCGAAGATTTAAAGGAGAATGGGTTTTCGGGATATACAATCTGTATGATCGAAGAAATGCTTTAGCTATAAACTTTAAGGAAGATCTAATGGGCGGCGGCACCTATGCCGAAAAAAGATCAATCTTTTCTATAGTACCCTCTATCACTTACAATCTTAAATTTTAAAAACAACGAATCATGATTACTAAATATTTATATATTCTTCTTATTTCCATCCTTTCTCTAATTATGCTATCTAGCTGTTTTTCGGAAAGAATAGATTTAGATTTAAATACACTTGAAAACAAAAAAGTGGTGATTACCAGTTGGCTCAATAATCTAGATGATGACCAATATGTCCAAGTATATTATACGGGAGATTACTTTATAGATCCTAACATGGAGTCTATAAATGATGCCACTGTTACCCTGAGCTATGAGACAGAGGAACTAGTCCTCGAGAACACTACTAATGGAATCTATCTTTTACCCTCTGAGTGGAAAGGAGTCGAAGACATACAATACACACTAACGGTTACGCATAATAATATGGAGTACCGAGCTGTTTCTATACTCAGAGCAATGCCTTTAATTCAAAACATAGAATCCGTCCTACAGATAGAAAATGATACGACTAGCTTTTATGAAATCTATTTTGAGTTTCAGGAAACAGCCGGCGAAGGAGATGGATATTTTGCTATCGACTATATTAAAAATAGTAATCAAAAAAATGTAATCAAGACAGGTGACTGGATAGATGACTCTTATCTCGACGGAGAATATATCACTGATCTTACGGTTACCAGTAACAATCATCAACAGGGGGATACCGTGATTTTAGAAACCCATAATATCGGATTAAAAGCAGTAGAATATCTTGAAAGCATCGATACGGAAATATTTAGAGAAGGACTACTCGATCCACCTCCAGTAAATGTGCCTACTAATTTTTCCAATGGAGCAGTCGGCTATTTCCTAACAAGCGGAAAAAGAATAAACGAGATCATTATCGACTAATGGCATAAATGATCCAAACAAACAGAAAAATGGTATAAATCATCAAAAGATTAATATTAAAGATTTACGAAGTCATGGTTTGTGTATGACTACTAAATAGGCTGTTTAGTAGTAGCACTCCATGCTCGTAAATCCTAAATCACTTTATAATTACATTATTCATATTAAACATTTTAAACTTTCGTTAACATGTTGTTATCATAATCAGCTACTATTAGTTATTACATTTACGATAGTCTAAAATGCAATATGAAATCACCACTCCTTTCCTTACTGCTTTGCCTATTCTCTATTTCCTGTTTGTCGCAAAATTACTCGATTAAGGGAATCGTAACCGACACCTTAGATGTTACACTGATATCTTCCACCGTTTTACTATTAGAACAGTCAGACTCTACAATGGTCGATTTTACTCGTACCGAACTGGATGGATCATTTAAATTTGAACAAGTAACACCAGGTGCGTATATCGTTAAGACCACTTATATAGGCTACATTCCTAAGACCGTAAATGTCCCCGCGGAAAACAAAGAAGATATAGATGTCGGTATCATTAAAATGGTCGAACTAGCAGAGGAACTTATGACTGTAGTTATAAAAGCCGCTAAAGCTCCGATAAAAATGCGTGGAGATACCATAGAATATGATGCGACTACTTTTAAGGTCCCTGAAGGATCGACGGTAGAAGATTTACTTAAGAGACTGCCGGGCATAGAAGTAGAATCTGACGGCAGTATTATGGCAGATGGCAAAGACGTAAATACAGTAACGGTAGATGGAAAAGCATTTTTTGGGCAAGATCCTAAAGCCGCCACAAAAAATTTGCCAGCAGAAGGTATCTCCAAAGTACAAGTCTTTGATACTAAAACGGAAGAAGAAGAAATCACTGGTGCAACCTCGCAGTCCAAAGAAAAAACGATGAATCTAGAGCTAAAAGAAGATTTTAAAAATGGTGGATTTGGGAAGGTGATCGCTGGTATGGGTACAGAAAGCACTAAGGAGCTCAAAGGAAACTATAATCGATTTAATAAAAAAATACAGTTTAGTCTTGTCGGTGTAGGCAATAACACAGGACGTAACGGATTATCATGGAATGACTACCAAGATTTTATGGGATCGCAGTCTTTTAATTTTGGAGGTGGCACGGACTATGGTTTTGGAGGAGGTGGATGGAGAAGTTTTACTTTTGGAGGTGGTAGCGGAGGATTAGAGTCCAATATCCAATCTATCTTTTTTAACAATTCCGGTAATGGAGGGTTACCCGAAAACTACAACGGAGGAATCAATTTTAACTACGAGCATAATAAGACCAAAGTAAGTTCTGTCTATTACTATAACCAGTCAGGAATCATAAGAGATGGTAACTCATCTAGAGATCGATTTTTTCAAGAGTTTACCACTAACGAGGAAGCAACTAATTTAAATGATAATCTATCCAGAGGTCATCGTATCGAGCTGGAATTTACAAAAGATATCGACAGCTTACATTTTGTAAAACTAAAAACTAACGGAGCTTTTATAAACGAAAACAACCAAGCTCAAGAAAACACAGAATTGCGTAAAGACGGAGTATTAACCAGTACATCAGATATCAAAAACGATATAAACACTAATGGTTATCTAGGTAATGCACTATTACTCTTAAGAAAAAAGTTTAAAAAGAAAGGACGTAGCCTAGGAGTAAACGCTTCTTATCTCTACACTGAACTGGAAGATAACTGGACGCAAAATTCCGTTACGAATTTTTATAACAACGCTGCAGAGATAGATAGTACCGCGATTATAAACCAGCTGAATACTAATATCAGAAACAAAAAACAACTTAAGGCAAACGCATTGTACGTAGAACCGTTGAGCGAAAAATTCTTCTGGCAGACCTTTTATAATTTTAGCAATAGAGAAGAAACTGGAGATCGGGAAGTAAATGATATCAGTGGATCAGAAAGGTTATTAAACGAAGATCTTAGTAGAACGTATATCAATAATATAGATCTGGATCGAATAGGATCTTCCTTAAGATACTCTTACGAGGGCGTTAATATAACGATGGGATTAGGGTATCAGCGTTTTGATCTTAAAGGTGATTTTAAAGGAAAAGGAGACAGCCCTATTATAGGAAAAGTGGACAAGATCTTTACTAATTGGATTCCGCATTTCTCTCTAAATTTTGAACCGATAAGGAATGGTTATATGTCATTCGGCTATAGCCGAAATGCTACAGAACCATCTATAGATGATCTGCAGCCGATCGTAAATAATCTAAATCCGCAGTATATAGTCATCGGTAATCCCGGATTAACTCCAGAAATTAATAATCGATTTTCTACCTCATTTAATCACTCCCATCCGCTAAGTGGAAGAAGAATAAATCTGAATGCCAGTATCGAATTTAACGAAAGCCAGTTTTCTACTAGTGAGACTGTAGATTCGTTTCTGATCACTACAGCTCAGCCGATTAACGTATCGGGCGGGCGATCTTGGGACGTCAGCGGAAGTTTAAATTTTCCAATTATAAAAAATAGGATTACCACACGGATGCGACTAAATGTGGGCCAAAACATCAGACCATCATTTGTAAATGATATAAAAAACAATACGACCTCTCTAAGTTATAATCCCTATATACGTGTAAACATTACTCCAGTGGATGCCATAGGTATTTACCTCACCGCTAGAAGTAGTTTTGTAAATACCACTTATGATATAAATACTAGCCAAAATCAAAGTACCAGAAATGATACATACTCTGCAGAGCTAACAGCAAAAACCTTTGCAGGAATATTTTTAAATGCAAATTTCAATTATCAGAAATTTAAGAATAACAGGTTTAATGTAGACCGGAGTATACCTATACTTAACCTTTCTATCTACAAGCAAATCTTAAAAGGTAATCGTGGAGAAATACGTGTTTCTCTTTATGATGCCTTTAATAAGAATGTGGGTTTTACCTCATCTGACACGTACAGGTCTGAGACTCAGTCTCTAGCTAGATATGTAATGCTGAGCTTTACGTATAACATTAGAGGAATACAATCGTCTGCTCATAAGAAGAGCTGGTGGTAAAATAAAAAAATGGATTTTGTGGACATCTTTATTTTAGATCCTACATAAATTTTAAAGTACTAGATTCTAAAAACCAAAGTTGATTATTTATTCAATCGTTATGATACAAAAAAAAATACTTTTAGGATTTCTGATATTTATCATTGGCGGAAGCCTCTACGCTCAAGACGTAAAAGGTGTGGTTACTTATAATCGTAAGACGGATTATATTTCTATTATTTCTAAGTTACCTCATATGACTAAAGAAGAAGTAGATCGGATGTCTCTGACCTGGGGAAACTGGGCCTCTGAAGGTCGCGATCATCATCTTTTTTTCAAGAAAAATAAATCTCTATATCAACCAAAAAAGCGAGAAAACGATAACGGTTATTCTTGGAAACAAGATCAATTTGTCCTTATCCGAGACTATAAAAATAAGGAGCGAGAAGACGTTATAGAGACACTCGGCAACCTGTATCATATTAAAGGTCCACTAGTAAAGAGAAAATGGAAAATACTAAACGAGATTAGAGAAATAGCGGGTTACCTCTGTATGAAAGCAGAAACTTACAACCCTATAAAAGATCAGACGATTCATGCCTGGTTTGCAGATGGAATTACTTTTAGCGGTGGTCCTGAAGGTTTTGGTGGATTACCTGGTCTGATCCTAGAGATCGATATAAACAACGGAGACGCTGTTATCACCGCTACTTCTGTGGATCTAGATAGAGAGGATGTTACCTTACCTATCCCTAAAAAAATAAAAGGTAAAAAAATCACTGAAGAAAAATTTGATGCCATTATTAAAAAATACGTAAAAGAGACCATCGAGGGCAAAAAGAATCCTTACTGGAGAGTGAGGTATTAGAGATTTATACTATTATATTTCAGTTTGTTAGATTCTTCAACATCAATCATATGGTATGGTTTTACGATATCGAATATCTATTCTAATATGAAGTAATTCGATTAAATTATATTACTGCTTGATCTAAAGATCCATGAGTGAATTACAAAAAATCAACATCTACTTAGTTGCTCAATTAAGACAGGATAGAAATAGTCCTATAGCTAAGACTAAGAGGCAAATGTTTTTAATTGAATTTTTTGATTCATAATAAACCTAAAGGGGTCATCTAAATAGTGGCGAATTTTTGATTACCGATAACTAAAGCCAATTACCGCAACCGCTGGATCTCATTGATGATATTTTTTTTAAGCTTTTTTTCGTAGCGATCCATATTGTTAAATTCCATTATCATACTGTTTACAAGCTCCGTTTTTAATTCGGCTTGCCTTGTCTCTTCTAAGTATATCGCATATTCTAACCGTTGCGGATAGTTTGTATACGGAATATTTAATTTTTGAAAAAGACCATCAGCCATTGCTGATTTATTCTCATAATGGTATGACCATGCAAGGTATACCGCTTCGTTACTTTTTGTAAATTCCTTTTGATCTAATAAATCTTTACCTAAAGCGATTACTGTATCATACTCTTTAAGCTTATAGCTAGCTTGGATAATCTTTTTCTTTAAGCCTAGATCGTCTTTATAGGATCCTTTAGTTTCCTGCTGATATAGATCTAAAGCTTCTGAGTATAATCCATTTTTTAAATACTCATCAGCAAGAAGGATACGATTAGTATGGGTATTAGAGAAATTAAGATTTTTTTGAAGCTTGTCAATTTTTAAATTTTTAAAAATAGCTTCTTTGATATTTTCTGAGACTTGCTCTACTTGATCCCTATTATAAAAATGATGATATAGATAAAACAAGCAGCCTACTAAGGGAATAAAAAATATTACAAAGAACCATTTATAATCAGACTTATGGGCATAAGCATGGTAAAGGCAAAACATTTGCAAGATAAATATAGGAGAATAATAGCCTATCATGTAGTTTGATTATAGTGATATAAACTGGATTCGGTAAACGCAATGTACAAAAACAAAAGTGGTTAAATCAAATACGATATATTATTCATTTTACTAATATCAGAAATTTTCAATATTGCAATCATTGAATAGTAAGATATGTTTTAATTTACATCCCGATTAAGGTAAAAAAGTAAAAACCAGTCTTTAAAGATCCAAAACGATACGTATCACCGTATATAAAATCGTATCTGTTATACAGAGATATGTAATACCAGTCACCACAAAAAAAACCAGTGAAAAACGCAATAACCATTTCCATTCTACTTTGTTTTCAAGTCCTATCTTATAGTCATTCTATCACAGGAAAAATTACAGACCAAGACAATGATGCTATTTTTAACGCACAAGTTTTAAACCTCAGTTCTAACGACCATGCACATACCGATGAGTCAGGAATGTTTGTTTTAAAGTCTGTAAATATTGGAGATACCTTACGTTTTACGCACCTCGTTTATAAAACCAAAACGCTTATTATTACAGAAATAGAGAAACCGTTACATATCGTTATGGATGATGCATTTGTATCCATAGATCAGATAGTAATCGTTCCAGAGATAGATGCAATAAATTTAATCACAGACATAGATATACAAACGGAGCCTGTAAACTCTTCGCAAGATATACTAAGAGCAGTACCTGGTCTTTTTATAGGTCAGCATGCTGGAGGTGGTAAGGCCGAACAAATATTCTTAAGAGGATTTGACATAGATCATGGAACTGATATCGCTATAAATGTCGATGGACTCCCTGTAAACATGGTATCTCATGCACATGGTCAAGGATATGCAGATTTACATTTTGTTATTCCTGAGACTGTCAGTAAAATTGATTTTGGGAAAGGGCCCTATTACGCTGATAAAGGAAATTTTAATACCGCTGGATACGTAGATTTTAAAACCAGAAAAAGTATAGACGAGAGTACTCTAAAAATAGAAACAGGGAGATTTAATACTCATAGAATTTTAGGAATGTTTAATGTGGCAAATACTAACAAGCATAAATCGTATCTAGCTGCAGAGAGAATCTCTAGCGATGGTCCTTTTGAGAGTCCACAAAATTTTAATCGCCTAAACATTATAGGCAAATACACTGCTACTATCGGTAATAATGATCGTATCGGTGGCTCGCTATCTCATTTTACGAGTACGTGGGACGCTTCAGGTCAAATTCCCGAGCGGGCTGTAAACGATGGGAGTATTTCTAGATTTGGAGCGATAGATGATACAGAGGGAGGTAATACGAGTCGCAGTAACCTAACTCTGGAGTATGATAAATTCATCACCCAAAAAAGCTTGATTAAAAACTCGTTTTTTATAAGTAAATATGATTTTGAACTGTTTTCTAATTTCACCTTCTTTCTAGATGATCCTATTAATGGTGATCAAATAAGACAAAATGAGAAAAGGACTATTTATGGCTTTAACAGCGAATATTTTCAATCCTTTGAAACCAGAGGTATTGATGGAAATTGGCAAATTGGTATTTCACTCCGTAATGACCAAAGCAATAACAATGAATTATCTCATACACTAAATCGAAAAGCGGTATTAGAATATTATGCCCTCGGTGATATTAATGAAACCAATATCGGAGGATACATAAATTCAGAATGGCACTTAGGAAAATGGATGATTAACCCATCGATCAGAATGGACATTTTTAATTACCAATATAAAGATGCTCTATCCCCTACCTACCAAAACTTATCCACCGCTAAATCTATCGTATCTCCTAAATTAAATCTACTTTATAATTTCTCTAGTGACCTTCAGTTGTATTTAAAGACAGGTAAAGGTTTTCATTCTAACGATACTCGGGTCGCTGTTGCACAAAACGGAAACAAAATTCTACCAGCAGCTTATGGTGCAGACCTTGGATTTATCTGGAAACCGATTCCTAATCTTGTAATTAATAGTGCTTTATGGTATTTATTTTTAGAGCAAGAGTTTGTCTATGTAGGAGATGCTGGAATAGTCGAACCGAGCGGAGAAACCAAAAGACAAGGAATAGATTTAAGTGTCCGATATCAGATTAGTAATAATTTGTTTTGGGATTTTGATACTAATTACACCCTGGCTCGCTCCTCAACTGAAGAAAAAGGTATGGACTATATTCCTCTAGCTCCGAATTTTACAATGGTCAGTGGGTTAAAATATATTACAGATAATGGTCTTTATGCTGGAGCCAATGTAAGATTCCTAGATGATAGACCGGCTAACGAAGATAATAGTATCGTCGCTAAAGGATACACTGTAGTAGATATGAACCTCGGCTATGTATGGAGATCTTTAGATTTTGGATTGCAAGTTCAAAACTTACTAAATACCGAATGGAACGAAACCCAATTTGCAACTGAATCTAGGTTACAAAACGAACCACAACCGGTCGAAGAAATTCACTTTACCCCGGGGACACCTTTTTTTATTAAAGGAGTGGTTTCTTTTAGGTTTTAGATTGGATATTTAATTTTTAGTTATCGGACCCGAGTGTTTAGAACTCCTTGAAACTTAGAATTTAAGCCTTAGTCCTTCAAACTAAATACTCAAAACACTACCCTTTCTGAGCAACATAAATCGTCGAAATTCCTTGAGCTTGAGGTATGATCTCTACATTCTGGAAACCTACTCTTTCTAATATTATTTGCAGGGCTCTCCCATAAGGAAAATCCAATGCCGAATCCGATAAATAAGAATACGCTTTTTTGTCCTTTGAAAATAATTTCCCCCAGATTGGCATTATTCTCTTGGTATAAAAATGATACCCTTGTTTAAAAGGAAATTTTTCTGGAACAGAAGTTTCTAATATCACGCAGATTCCGTTATCATTTAAAACTCTTAGAATTTCCGACAAGCCTTTCTCGAGATCTTCAAAGTTTCTAATCCCATAAGTAACCGATACTGCATCAAAAGAATCATCTTTAAAATTAAGATGTTCCGCATCACAGAGTTCAAGAGATATTTTGTTTTGCAGGTTTCTTTTTTTTATTTTTTCATTGGCAACAGCCAACATCCCTTCCGAAATATCTGCACCCACTATTTTATGTACGCTAGTTTTAGAATATAATAACAACATATCTCCTGTTCCTGTAGCTATGTCTAGAATATTTTTAGGATTTTGCTGATCGATAAGCCTACATACATTTTTTCTCCATTTTATATCCATCCCAAAAGTGATGAGCTTATTCATCCGATCATAGTTACCTGCAATATTATTGAACATAGTAGTAACCTGGGACTTTTTACTCTCCTCCGAAGTGCTGTAAGGCTTTATTTTAGTCATAATGATTTAACAACTATTAACTATGTATAGTTTATAAAAGGTTACAAAGTAAACTGTATTATTTTTTTTACAATAATTATTACCCACATATCCTAAAAGGCTTTTCAAATATTTTGCCTTAACAACCAAAATGTCGCAATTACATATCATCATCGGCATAATCCTTCTTTTGTTATTACATAAAAAAGGTATATTTAGAAACATAAATATCGGATAAATCAAACCAACCATGAACAGAAAAAAAATCGCTAGAGGCCTATCTTATATCATCTGTCTACTCTTAATCAGTAGCATCCAATTGCAAGCACAGTCTAATGAAAACAAATTACACTCTGTTAATACAATGTCCGCTCAGTATTTAGGTACTACTGCCCCACTTCGGGATTTAATCCCTAAACAAGCCACACCCTTAGAAAAAATTAAATCGAGAAAAGATAATAAACCCGCAAAGGAAGTACCCAACTTTTTAAATTATGCCACAAATCCTAATTATAATAAGCACGCTCTTCCTACTGACGGAGATCCTTTATTACAAAAGCATCTAACTAAAAAAATGGGTAATGTTTCTGAGCCTGAAGTAATAATCGAAGGAATCGATCAGAACACCACTAATATATTCCCTCCAGATCCTAATGGAGATGTAAACCAAGAATACTACATACAAACCATTAATGCCTCTTTTTTCCAAATTTTTGAAAAAGATGGCACGTCAGTAACACAACCAATAGCTAATAATACAATATGGAATGAAATCGGATTTTCTGCCATCGGTGATCCTATAATTTTATTTGACGAAAGTGCAGACAGATGGCTTATCAGTGACTTGGCAAATTTAGATCTCATCCTTTATGGTGTGTCTGTTACAAATGACCCGCTCGGAGAATGGGATGTTTATTCTTTTAGTGCTCCGGCCTTTGTCGATTATCCAAAATTTGGAATATGGCCTAATGCTTATATTTTTACCGCAAACGAAGCAGGCGTTGGAAACGGTAATTATCCAGTATACTGCATAAATAGAGACTCTCTCCTTGCTGGTGCCGCTAATGTACCCATACAGTATTTAGAAATAGATGGCGTAATAGGAGGCTTCCCTACTGCGACGCCTCTAGACTGGAACAGCCCTATAGCTCCTCCAAATGATAATGTATATGCAGTTAGATTAAATGATGACGCTTGGGGATTAGGCCCAGATGCCGTCGAAGTTTGGACAATAAATATAGACTGGAATGATGCTAATAATTCCACCCTCGCTCTCACTAATATTCCGACTGCTGCTTTTGATGTTCTGGCATGTCCGGGAATAGGGCTACCAGGAACCAGTTGTGTTCCACAGCCAGGTCTCGGAAGATCTTTAGATGCAATCATGACGATAGTAATGAATAATGTAGTCTACTGGAATTACGGAACTCATGAAAGTGCCGTTCTAAATTTTACTGTCGATTTAGGAGATGATGTAATGGGAGTGAGATGGATGGAACTAAGAAAAACGGATAGCGAAGAGTGGAGCCTTTACCAAGAAGGGACTGTAGGTTCTGATGATGGTTTGCATAGATGGATGGGAAGTATCTCTATTAATAGCAATGGAGATATAGGCCTTGCATACTCTGTGTCATCAGATGATCTTTTTCCATCTTTAAGATATACAGGTCGTAGGTCTTCTGATCCTTTAAACGAAATGACATTTGATGAATATCAATTTGCAGATGGGTTATCCTCCATTAGTGCTTCGAGTCGTTTTGGAGATTACTCCAAAATGTCCACTGACCCTAGTGATGATTCTTTCTGGTTCTGCGGGGAATATACTATCGAAAACGGATTTTATGGTTCTAAAATTGTAAATTTTCAATTACGGCAAGACACCTTTGACATACGTCCGGAATTATTAGTTTCTCCATCTAGTGCAGACGATCTTACTGATATGGAATCCGTACAAATGAGCATAATAAACAATGGACTGATGCCAGCGACAGAAATCGAAGTAGGATATATCTTTGAAAATGGAAATGAAATTATCGAGTCTATTGCATTAGATACTCTTTTTCCTGATAGTAATTATACGCATACATTTAATGACAATGTAGATATGTCTACTATCGCATCATATGACTTTAGGATATTTACAAATTTTGAAAAAGATGATAATCGTGCAAATGATACATTAGATATCATTATAGAAAAGTTACCAATATGGGATTGTGCAATAACAGAAATAACAAATTTGGATAACACCGTTTGCGGTTTTGATGCCACAGCTACTTTTAATTTAACCAATAATGGAACAGAGGCACTGACCTCCGCCTTACTCATTTATACTTTAAATGGAAACCTACCAGATACGATAAACTGGAATGGTAATATAGCTTTTGGAAATAGTGCTGATATCTCGATTTTATTAGATAATTTACTAGACGGCAATATTACTATTACTATTCGTTCTTCCATGCCGAATGGTCAAATAGATCAAAGACCTGGAAATGATGAGACAAGTAAATCTTTTATAGTTTCTACTATGGGGTCTGAAATTTTAATCGAGATACTCACAGATTTTTATCCTACAGAAACGACTTGGGCATTATTTGACGAAAATGGTTTAACCGTGAGCTCTGGAGGTCCTTACACAACTCGTCAGACTGTTCAGGAAACTAGAGTCTGCGTGATGGATTCTAGTTGTTACATTTTTGAAATTTACGATTCATTTGGAGATGGAATCTCGGCTTTAGGAATTACTGGAGATTATATTATTACTGATAGCGATGGAAATGTACTTGCCTCTCTTATAGAACCTAGCTTCCAATTTGTAGAACAAAATAGTTTTTGCCTAAATGTGGAATGCAATTTAGCGGCGACACTTAATATTAATGATGCGGCAACCTCTAACTCTGATGACGGACTGATCATTGTAGATGTACAGTCAGGAGTTAGTCCGTTTCAGTACAGTATAACTGGTGGAAATGGTTTACAAAACGCTCCCATTTTTCCTGGCTTAGAGGTCGGCGATTACACAATCACTGTGATCGATGCAAATGGATGCGAAATCACTCTTGAGGCCTCCATAGATTCTGTTGTGGCTAACGAAGAAATAGACAAAGAGTATTCTATACAGATATCACCAAACCCCTCAGAGGATGGCATCTATAATCTGACTGTCAATGGTCTTCCCTATGATAACCAAGATTTAAAAATTATAGTAAGAGACATTCAAGGCCGCACAGTATCTAAAGAAATGATTCCGCGATTTAATGATTCTTACAAAGGAAAAATTTCTTTATTATCTTATCCTAGCGGTTCTTATTACTTCCAATTATTTCATAAAGATTTAGTCAAAAACCAAACCTTGAAAGTCATTAAGTTATAAAGCTGGGCAAACAATTTTTGGACCAGGCACAAAAAAACATATAATCAGATCGGGTTACTGTAAAGTAATCCGGTCTATTAAAAGACTAAAGGTCTCTTCCTTTTTATTTCCGATGAGTACGGTAATTTCCTCTAACTGCTGTCCCGGATAAAAAGGCATATCTAATTCACGCCCTCTAAAGCTGGGTATCATTTTATTCAATGGTATAATAACTTCCTCCCATTCTCCAGAAGTTGTAAAGCTGTAAATATAGGAGTGTCGATCATAGGAATTAGACTTTATTCTAAACTGATAGTTCTTCTGATCTCCTTTAACTCTTAGCATACAAGTTTTAAACATGCTCACATCCATAGAATTACATCTATGTCTTACCGATGTAAAGCCTCCATAATTTTCTAATGATACATTACCAGAAAATAAAGCATGTCCCTCATCTGTAAGTATAAAATCACCTTTGGACAAACCACCCATAACTCCGTCATTTACGATTTTCCAATCACTTAAATCAGAATCTGCATTAAAGTCAAATATATCCTTACTTGTCATAACTCCTCCTATTAAAAAAAGCATGGAAAAAAAAATTGATAATCTCATGTCGTGTAATAAGTATTAAAAGCAAGAAACATACAAAAACTTGCAGTTGTTCACTGATCAAAAAAAGCAGTAATATTATCTATGCAATATCAAATTGATCAACCTCGATAAAATCTCCTGATGATAGATCATTTAGAAAAACATTTCCGATCCGCACTCTTACTAATCGGAGCGTGGGATAACCGACTGCTGCGGTCATTTTACGAACTTGTCTAAACTTGCCTTCTGTAATTGTAATAGAAATCCAGCTTGTAGGACCATGCCTATCGCTTCGTACTCTTTTCGATCGTTCTTTAAAGCCTGGAGTTGGATCTAATTTGGATGCTTTACATGGAAACGTCACATATTTATTACCGTGTATTCCTATCTCGACTCCTATCATTAATGACTTTAAGGCTTCCTCTGTTATGACCCCGTCTACCTGAACGAAATATTCCTTTTCTACTTTTTTACTTCTTACCTGTTCGCTCACCATACCGTCAGTGGTTAGAAAAAGTAAGCCTTCCGAATCCTCATCTAGCCGACCTATAGCCATAGTTCCTATGGGAAAAGGATGTAACTCCCCAAGGAGACGTTTACTAGATTTACGCTTACTCTGATTATTAACAAACTGCGAGAGATAACCATAAGGCTTGTGTATTACAAAATGTCGATGCCCACTCATTGATATCTAGAAGTATTATTTATAATTCTGCAATATAGGAATAGCGTTTATATTGGATTAAAGTTTTTAGGCTTACGCCAATGTTCTCTCAATTATTTTAGAATCTGTAATATTTCTTTTTGTATGGATTGTCCTTTATCCTTATTATACCAATGCTGTAGATTTCTTTTTTTAGTTTCTGGGTCTATAGACTCATCTGTTTTACTCTGAAGAACCATTTCCTGAGCCTCCGCTGCACGTGGTCCCCATGTAGCGATATCTTTTCCATTTCCGTTTCTCATCACAAGTATAGGTATGGATTTAGAACCATTAGTTAAATAATCATCAATCTCGCTATCTGGAGCATCCCTATTCTGATAAACTAAGGAAATAAGAGGATTTATGGCTGCCAGTTTTTCTATAAACGGCTGACTATGAGCAGCATCTCCACACCAAGGTTCCGTGATCAGTAACCAAGTTTGCGGATGTTTTATCTCCTTTATTTTTTGCTCTAACTCTGGAAGTATCTTACCTGTTTTACGCCATCTTTTTATACGTGCTTTATTCATTTTAACATAGTTTATATAATCCACAGTATTATAGGGATAAGCTATATTAACACCCTCTAATATTTGATCAAATTGCAAGTCGTATGTGATTGTTTTCATTTCTTTAATTTAGTTTAAGTATGTTTCAGTACCTCAAGATCATTTAGCTATAAAAGTAAAAACAGTTAATAAAAAGCAACTGCCTTTTACAGCAGCTGCCTAAATCTGTAGTGATACATTTCTGAACACTTATTTTATATTAGTGCATTTACCTTTTCTCTAAGCACTTGCTCTGATACTAATCCTTTTATACTATCGATAACTTTATTTTTTTTCATAAAATATAAAGCTGGAATACTCTTAATATTAAACTTCTGAGCGAGATCTCTTTGTTGATCCACATTTACTTTTAGAATCTCAACATCTTCTTTAAACTCTTCAGAGAGTTTTTCTACCGTAGGTAGTAAAGATCGACATGGATCGCACCAGTCTGCATAAAAATCTAGTACAAAAGGCTTTTCCTGATTTGTTAGATTATTAAATTGTTTGTTTGAATTAATGGACTTCATAATTTAAATTTTAGTATTTATACTACAAAGATCATCCACAACTAGAGATTTACAATCATCTAATTTTCCCGAAGATTTAGCATTACTTCCCCTTCTTTAAAATTTCACCCCAAAGGGTGAAAAAACATTATACTATTAATCATTCCTTTACAAATCGATTAAATAAAAACCTTTATGAAACATTTAGCAACAACTTCTATTTTTCTATTTTTTACAGCCGTTTCTGGTCTGTTATCTCAAGGAAACATGTATCCAGAAATTCAGCACTATGGACAAATTTTTACAGATATCAAAGCTACAGACTCAGATGTAACTGCCGCAGGAGATAATATTATTCTTAACTCTAAGGATAACGGGAATACATGGCAAGAAATTAAACTACCGACTAATGCAGCGTACGTAAAACATGTAGCTCGTATTGCAGACGGACATTACCTTGCCGCTGGCAGAGGATTATTTGTTACTACTGATGATGGTAAAGAATGGATTATAAACGAGGATCTAAATGATATTACCTCAGTGGAAAACTATGGGAGTACTATATTCTTAACTAGACAAGACGAAGATGATCGTTTTATGCGATCGGATGATGGAGGCCTGAGCTGGGTAAGTTTATCAACGTCTAACGCTGAGGATCCGCAAAACCTAAACTTCATCAACACTTCCGATGCATTTTTTAGTGATATAAACGGGACTATTTACTACAGCTTTAATGGCGGGCTAAGCTGGGAAGTCATAAATGACACCCAATTTTCAGAACCGATAGGTTCTATCCAATTTGAGACAGTCGATCATGGCTATGCTCAGGTAGGTGATCTCGTTTATGAAACAACTGATGCCGGTGCAAGTTGGACAGAGATATTAGATTCCTTTATCGCCAGCGATGGACTCTTTTTATTATCCTCAGGACTTTATACTTATTCCGGATCTAGTTTTGGAGTTTACGTAAATAACGGTATCTCCTACGTTCTAAAAGATGATGATATTGATGAAATTTTTAGTTTAGATATAGCTGAGGGCAACGGATACCTGTACGTAACAGGTTCTGGAATGATTACAAATCATATTATCGGAGAATCTTTTGAAGAATGGACAGATCTCACTCCTGGGCCTAATGATGGATTTAACGGAATGATTATCAGAGATCAAGACGTTATGGTTGCAGGCGGACGTAGACTAGAGTTATCTAATGACGGCGGATCTACTTTCCGTACCATAAATACAGGAGCATTTAGTTACGCAGATATGGATATCGCACCTGACGGAAACCTATATGTAATCAGAAATACATTATATCGATCTACTAACGATGGACAAGACTTTGAGTATATCATTCCGGGAATAAAGGTTTTACATATTTTTGAAGATGGACGATTATTAACAGCAGGTACTGGATCGATTAGCCAATCTCTTGATAATGCAGAAAGCTTTGACACACTCTACTCCTACCCTTCAACAAGTGAAAAAGATTTCTATTTCTTCAATGATAATCTAGGATGGTTCATGACCGGATCAGGAACTTTATACCGTACTCAGGATGGAGGAGTGACATGGTCAGATCTTGTTTTTCCATTTGGGTCATCTCCGTCTGCAATGCATTTTATAAATCCTCAAATAGGATATGCCGTAAGAAATTTATCAGATAGATTCTGGAAAACCACTGATGGCGGAGATACCTGGGAGGAATTAAACTTTCCTCTAGAGGCAGATCTGACAGGAGTCTATTTCCAAGACGAAATGACAGGATATGTAGTAGGAAGGGAAAAACCTTTTACAGAAGGCATAGTGCTAAAAACAGAAGATGGTGGAAACACCTGGACCCTATTCCAAAAAGGTATAGATCTTTTCTGGGGAATCTTAGGAGATAATAGCACTGATAAATTTTATGTGTTTGGGATGAGAGGACAATTACTATCTTTTAAGTCATGTGACGATCTAAAACCCACTCTTACAGTTGCAAATAATACGATTACCTGTAACGAGAGTTCTGAATTTTATAAATGGTTTTTAGATGATGATTTTCTTGTGGAAACTACCGATCCTTTTATAAATTATGTAGCAGAAGGGATTTATACTGTGCGTATAATAGGAGCGGAAAACTGTATTAGTGATTTCTCAGAAGGCATTGACGCAATTGTGACAACCCAAGATATTATTGATGAAGAAAAGATTCATGTTTTCCCAAATCCCAGTAGTGGCCTCTTTACCTTAGAGTTAGATCCAGATTTAGAGGTAAATCACATTACCATATATAATCTTGCAGGAAAAGAAATTTATCAGCAAAAAGGAATATCTAGAAACATAGACCTATCCCATTTACCTAAAGGACAGTATTTCATTCGCATGCAAATGCATCAAGGATACGGGATTAAAAAAATTACAATTAGATAAGGTCTACAATAAAGTTTTTAGTTTGTTTTACGTAATGCTAATCAAAACATTACTCCCCTTTAAAGAATCGTATCTTACTCAAAATTTAGTGAGATGCGATTTTTTTATTTTGGCTTTGAGCCAATGTTGAGCAGCCCTAGGACAAAACAAAATCGATAGTAATTTTTATTTTCGAGCTGACCTTACTAAAAAGTGTCCCCTTTATATTCCGAATATTTACAAATCTCCAGCAATAAAAGAAGCCTTAAAAACACACGGAAATGATCTTATGATTCGGTGTTTAAAAAACGAAAGACCAACAGTATGTAATTCCTACAGTCAGAATTAAAAATACTGAGACTAATCTAATAATTAAGTATTGAGATCAAAATTGGTTTGCATATATGTCAAGGGTAAAAAGAATTCAAAATATTTTAGGAACAACACAATAGATAGTAATTTTTGAGGGTTTTAAAGTCTTTAGAATTTAGTCACGGCAATAATCCATAAGTGAAGATGAAAAAATTTATTTTAATCCAAATGATATGTTTTGTTATCTCGGGTACCCTTCTTTCTCAAGCCACTAAATCTGATACTACTTATTCTAAATTTAAATATTCCATAGGTGGAGGAATTGGAAAGTTGCAATTAGTAAGCTCTATTAAAGAAAACACTCAATTCACTGAAAATCCAGAGCGAATTCTATTAAGTAGTAAAGGAAATTATAATTCATTTATCTACCTATCTGTCGAAACAAAAAGTCCTAGATGGAAAAATTTGTATAGACAAATAGAATTAGGATTCTCAAGAATCAGTGGACAACTAGAATATAAAGAATTAGGAGGTAGTTCTATTCTAATCGACAATGTCTCTTATGAGTTTCAGCGATATAAAAATATTGAATTTCGAGAATTTCAATTTTACTCGAGTTACCAAGTAAAAAAAATAATCCTAAATTCATTTTCATTTGCAATTGGCCCCCAACTATCCGCCAGAATTAAAAAAACAAACAACGGTATAATTGAAAGATCTATATATGAGGGCAATCTGCCTCCCAATCAATCAGACCAATATAGTACCTCAAACAAAATCTCTTCAGACGATAATTTTATTTCTGCACAGCTCTCTATAACTGCAGAAATCGGAAAAACATTTAGAATAAAAAATTCCACCTTTAATACTGGAATAAAATATTCTCGTGGCATTACCAACTTTCATAATGCTGGTGACACCAAAATTTCCAATATCTCATATTATCTGAAATACTATCTATAAGTATTCAAAGATTAAGAATCAAAGTAAACTTACATTAACTCAATCAAGACTTACATACTGCTACCCAAGTATCTAAATTAAAATTATTAGTTCCCCATCTCTATACCTCTGGTATCTCAGGAATCCTAAGACAAAGCTGTCTATTACGAAGGCATTAAAACTAATTCAAAAAATATTTACGATTTCTGTAACTATCTTTAGATACCTCTGTACTCATAAACAGAAGGAACGGACAACGTGAATTTTACCGACGAAAACATAATGCTACAAATAAAAAACGGAGAGATAGGCAAGACAGCAGTCTTGTTTGATCGGTACCACACGTCTATATATAATTACTTTATGAAGATCCATCGTAATAAAATGATTTCTCAAGACCTAACACAAAATGTGTTTGAGAAAATCATAAAGTATAGATCTTCTTACACTGATCATAAAAATTTTAGATCCTGGATTTTTACGATTGCTAGAAACGCTAATATAGATGAGCATCGTAAAAAAAGACCAACGGACGCATGTGATGATTATATCACATTAAGCTCTAAAGATGATAATGCTCAGGTGGTAATGGAAAAATCAGAAAAAAGCAAGCAGCTGATGAGAGCTTTAGACTTATTGCCGGCTGAAGAGAAAGAACTAATCGTCCTTACAAAATTTGAAAAAATGAAATTTGCTCAAGTCGCAGAAATTTTAGGAATGACGGAAAACGCAGTAAAAGTAAAATCTCATCGTACAATTAAAAAACTGAGATCCATTCTCGTAAATGATATTAAGTATGAATATTGATCAATGGGAAGATAAAATAATCTCTTATTTAGAGGGTGATTTAGAGTCAGTAATGAAACAAGAAATCACAGAGGCGGCGAATAAAAATAAAGAAATAGAGGCTCTATGGATATCCTATCGTAGTATTTATAATACTATTGATAATATTCCTACAGCAGAAACTTGTGACACTTTAAAATCAAATTTCGGGACATTCTTAAAGAAAGAGATAGACACACAGGAATCTAAAAAGATAACAGGAAACAAGGTCATTGCGATTCCCGCATGGAAAAAAATCATGACCATTGCTGCCGTTTTGGTAGGGCTATTATTTATCTGGAATACAAATCAAAATAATCAAGATATAAATAATAACCTAGCAGAGGTAAATACCCAGTTAGAACAGATTCTGGATACCAAGAGTTCTACAGAAAAAATAAAAGTGATCCGAGTGAGTCACGATAATCAATCTCCCTCTAATGATGAAAATACTAAACAACTATTAGTAAACGTCCTTAAAAAAGACCCAAGTTCCAATGTAAGATTAGCTGCGGTAGAGGCTCTTGCAAACTATACTAATGATGATAAAATAAGAGAAGCTTTAATAAAAGCTTTAATGGTAGAAAAAGATGGCTTTGTAAAACTTGCATTGATTAAAACGCTTGGTAGTCAGTTTGATCATGATATAGCAGACACCTTTGAAGAAATCGTAAATGATAAGACCAACGAGAAGTTTATTAGAGACGAAGTAGAAAAAGAATTATTTAGACATAATAAAATAGAATCCTAGAATTGAATTTTTTAAAAGTACACCAAAATTTTAAATTATGAAATATTTACAAATCATCACCTCATTACTTTTTGTAATAGGAACGCCATACTTAGGTGCATCTCAGAAAAGTATTAAGGAGTATAAAGTGGCCTTGTCCAACGGAACCTTAGTACTGGATGATATTAATGATCTAGAAGTAATCGGTTACACGGGATCCGATATAATTTTTATGAGTGAATACGAAGACGATGAATCTTCAGATCGAAAAAAAGGCTTAAAACTATTAAATGCAGATGGTCTTAATGATAATACCGGAATAGGTATAGCGGTAAACAAAGATGGCAAAACAGTAGTCGCTTCGCAAATCACAAGTGACTGTACCTGCGAAAAAATAACGGTAAAAGTACCTCGTTCCGTAAACGTTAATATAGTCTCATCTAGTCATGACGGTAATAGGATCTTAGTTAAAGATTTTGAAAACGAATTAGAAATCTCTACTAACTATCATGATATACAATTAGAGAATGTAACAGGTCCTATGGCTGTAAAAACACTTTATGGTAATATAGAAGGATCATTTAAAAAACTGAGTCAGACAGGATCCGTATCGATATACTCTGTATACGAATTAGTAGATATCACTTTACCTCGTGATGCCAAAGCAAATGTTTCCTTATCTACTCCATACGGCGACGTATATACTAACGCTCCTATTACAGTAAATAATGTCGACAAAGTAAAAAACGTAAGTACCGGTAATGGTGCAGGAGGATCTGTAAATGTTTGTTCGCCATCTTCAAAATCAAGCACTATTAATGGAACACTAAATGGAGGCGGAGTCGAGTTAAGTATAAAATCGTCATATGAAGATATCTATCTGAGACAACTCTAAAGAAAATAAAACATTTACGCAACATATCTTTTTATAATATTCGTAACCATCCATTTTAAAATTTCATTGCTTTAGATGTAAATTCTATTTCTAAGCATTCTGTTAACCACCATAACCTAATATCAAAACAGATGAAAAAACATATTATAACCCTAGCATGTTTATGTCTGGGCTTCATTGGCTTAAGCCAAAAATCGCTGCAAGCATTAAGAATAAATCAAGATATTAAAATCGACGGCCATCTTAATGAAGCAGTCTGGAGCAAAGCAGAAATCGCATCTGATTTTACTAACTGGCAGCCAGAGGCAGGTACAAAACCTGCCTTTAAAACAGAAGTGAAAATTATCTATGATGATGATGCGATCTACATGGGTGCGATTATGCATACCGATAGTCGTGATGATATACAGACCCAATTAACAGCAAGAGACCAAGTAGGTAATACTGATTTTGTCGGAATAATAATAGATACTTATGGAAATGGAACGCAAGGATTTGAATTTTTACTTTGTGCAACAGGCGTCCAATTTGATGCAAATGTAGATGAGTCCAGTGGGGAAAATTCTGACTGGAGCGAGGTGTGGTATAGTGATGTAAAAATTACTGATAATGGATGGACAGCCGAAATCAGAATCCCCTACTCTGCTATCAGATTTCCCTCTCAAGAAATTCAAGACTGGAGAATAAATATCCTGAGATCTATACCCTCAACCGGAGAAAAATGTTCATTCCAGTTTATCGATCCAGAAATTCAAGGGTTTGTAAACCAGACTGCATTTCTTAAAGGAGTTACTAATATTAAAGCTCCAATAAGGCTGAGTCTTTCTCCATACATTACAGGTTATATACAGCAAAATAAAATGCCTGGTGCGGATCCAGAAAACTCTACCAGCTATTCTTATAATGGAGGCCTAGATTTAAAATATGGGATAAATGATGCTTTTACTCTCGACATGACACTCATTCCCGATTTTGGACAAGTACAGTCTGATGACCAAGTGCTCAACCTCTCTCCTTTTGAGGTGAGGTTTGCAGAAAATCGTCAGTTTTTTACCGAAGGCGTAGACTTGTTTACTAAAGCGGATTTATTCTACTCTCGACGTGTAGGCGGTGTTCCACTGCATTACTGGAATATACAGCATAATTTAAAAGAAGGACACAGAATAATAAACAACCCTGGCGAAACCCAATTATATAACGCCACAAAAATATCTGGTCGTACGTCTAATGGTTTAGGAATAGGTGTATTTAATGCGATTTCTGGAAAAACAGAAGCACAAATAGAAAACTTAAGTTCCGGAGAAATATCTAACCAGACTACTTCTCCACTGACTAACTATAATGTAACTGTTCTAGACCAAAACCTTGCAAACAACTCACATATTTCCTTAACTAATACTAATGTTTTTAGAAGAGGTAAAGATTTTTATGATGCTAATGTTACGGGTACTACTTTTAACTTACGCACTAAAAATCAAAAATGGGGAGTCTCTGGAAATGGTGCCATTTCCACTATCCTAAATGCAGATGATGATAATGTAGTAGGTGGTAATTATTCCTTATCTGCCGGAAAAATATCAGGCGTTTTTAATTACGAATTCCAAACTGATGGAACGAGTCCAGACTATAGCATCAATGATCTCGGATATAATACGACGACGGACGTAAAGTCATACAGTGCATACGCAGGCTTTAATAGAAATACGGCCTGGAAAGGATTTGCTAACGGTAGCATATGGTTTAATGCAACTTACGGGACGACTTACACCACTAACGCTTATAGGTACGTACATTTTAATTCCGGAGTATGGGCTAGATTAAAAAATCTCTGGACCATAAATATGTGGACTAATTTTAGACCAGAAAACCATGACTACTTTGAACCGAGAGTTCAGAACAGGTATCTCCGTAGAGCAGGTACGTATAACATGGGCTGGTATGTCGGTACGGATAACAGAAAAAAATTACGTATTGGTCTTTACGTTTTTGGGGTTAAGAGATTTAGAGAAGGAGCAAATGTAAAAGAAATCAGTATAGATCCGAGATATCGCTTTAATGATAAATTATCAATGTATATCTCAACTGGTTTTTACCAACAAAACAGAGATCTCGGTTGGGTTAGTTTTATAAACAACGAGCCTATCATGGGAATCAGAGATCGTAATACAGTTATTAATCTGATCGGTATAGATTACTCTTTTAATCATATCATGAGCTTAGAAACCAGAGTAAGACATTACTGGAGTAAGGTGATTTACGATTCCTTCCATGGTATCGATAATCAAGGTGGGCTTATCGAAACAGACTATAATGAAGCAAATGATTTTAGCTTTAATTCTTTTAATATCGATATGAATTTTAGATGGAGATTTGCACCTGGAAGTGATATTATTTTAAACTGGAAAAATGCAATATACGGCGGACTTGGAGGTGAAGATGTAGATTTTAATAAAAGAACCTACAAAGATGGATTATCTAGTTTATCTAACCTACCCCAGACTAATAGTATATCTCTGAGGATCGTTTACTTCCTAAACGCCCAAGATTTATTATAATATAAAATACCACTGAATATATGATGGTACAAAAACTAATCTGTTTTTTAAAATGGCTGTCGCTAATGTGCGGTGGCCATTATTTTTTACTAACGCCTACCATTATTTCTTTCTTTAGTGCAAACTTTTAATCTTAAGAGGGCAAGAAGAGTTATGATTTTATTTTGTTATCCGTCTGCTGTAAAACTGTATTAATCGATAAAAATGATCTTTTCATATAGAACTATGCTAAATAATAGTACTATGCTTTGCATAGTACTATATAAATTATACATTTGTATTGTCTAACTAAGGCAAAAAAAATTAAAAGCTATGCTAGACTAATCGCATTCGTAACCATCACCATAACCATGATTGCATCACTTTTCCTTTTAAAAAACTATTATAAACAGATCACTCAAAAAAAATACGCCTCACTGTAAACTAACTATAGATCAGATAGAAAATAACATTGGCTCAAAGCCAAAAAAATATACTAATCAGTTTTATTTAAATTAATTGACTACGGCTAAAGAGTTGTGGTCAATTTT
>CALLXF010000046.1 GCA_938015805.1 uncultured Saprospiraceae bacterium
ATACTTGCAAAAAAAAGTATCTCGTAGTAAAGCTGTTCCTGAGATTGTAGGTAATTCCCAGCCGATAGAAGATATAAAGCAAATGATCGAGCAAGTTGCTCCGACAGACGCTCGGGTTTTAATAAATGGTCAAAACGGTACGGGAAAAGAATTAGTAGCTAGATGGATACACGCTAAAAGTCCTAGAAAAGACGAACCGATCATAGAAGTAAACTGTGCCGCTATTCCCTCTGAACTAATTGAGAGTGAATTGTTTGGACATACAAAAGGATCTTTTACCTCGGCTCATAAAGACAGGAAAGGAAAATTCGAATTGGCAAATGGAGGAACTTTATTCCTTGATGAAATAGGAGATATGAGTCTTTCGGCTCAAGCCAAAGTTCTACGTGCTTTACAAGAAAGTACCATTACTAGAGTAGGAGGGGATAAGGCTATATCTGTCGATGTAAGGGTAATCGCCGCGACTAATAAAGATCTCAGATCAGAGATTACCAAGGGAAGATTTAGAGAAGATTTATTCCATAGACTAGCTGTCATTATAATGGAAGTACCTGCTTTAAATGATCGTAAAGATGATATCCCGATGCTAGTTGATCATTTTATAAATGACATCTGTAAGGAATATAAAACTAAGCCTAAGACGATAGAACCAGCTGCAGTAAAGCTGCTTTGTAAGGTAAACTGGACAGGTAATATCAGAGAGTTAAGGAACGTGGTAGAGCGATTAATTATCCTCTCAGATAAAACCATAGCAAAAAAAGATGTCGAGAATTATGTGATCCCATCCAGTGCAAATAGCAGTAAAATGGAATCACTATTTAGTGAGTTTAAAGACCTCGCCACCTTACAAAAATTTATAGCAAAAGAATACGATAAGTATAAAGCTGTGTTAGTGTAATGCTACATATTCTTAAGTAATCAATGGCCTGTCTCTAAGGAGAACGGGTCTTTTTTTTGAAAACAGAGAATTATAAAAATGGAAAATTTAAAAGGATTAAAGCAGTGGACTCAGATTAAAGGAGAGAATGCATGGACTATGTTTAAGGTACTTGCAGAATTTGTAGAAGGGTTCGAAAAATTAAATAAAATAGGACCGTGTATTTCCATATTTGGTTCTGCCAGAACTAAGCCTGATCATAAATATTACCAGCTCGCAGTAGATGTCGCAGAACGATTATCTAAAGAAGGTTTTGGGATTATCACAGGTGGTGGTCCAGGTATTATGGAGGCTGCTAATAAAGGGGCTCACATTGCCGAGGCTCCTTCTGTAGGTCTTAATATCGATCTGCCTTTTGAGCAATCTCATAACCCATTTATCGATCCAGATAAAAATTTGAATTATAATTATTTCTTTATTAGGAAGGTAATGTTTGTAAAATATGCTCAGGCATTTGTGACGCTACCGGGTGGATTTGGAACGTTAGATGAGCTATTTGAAGTACTGACATTAATACAGACAAAAAAGATTTCTCAGGTTCCCGTCATTCTTGTAGGGACAGAATTTTGGTCTGGAATGAAAGAATGGATAACAAATGTAATGTTAGAAAAAGGGAACATCAGTGCTCATGATTTAGACCTCATTCCTATCGTAGATGATCCCGAGGATGTAGTAAAAATCATTAATGATTTCTATTCATTAGGAGAAAATAATCTTAAACCTAACTATAGTTTATAGAATACTTGTTAGGCTTTCGCCAATGCTAAGTAGTTTTGATTTAGCATACTTACTATATATGTTTTTTAATTCAGGATGCCCAGTTGCCCACTGATAGTGCAACTGAGTTGTCATGAGTGTTATAAATCCGGCTTCCGCCAATCTGATATCCCTTCAACAGTTTGGACTTTTAATTACAAAACTACTTACCTGATCAATTTTCTAATATCCAACGAATTCCAAATCTAAAATTAAAATCATACTGCGGAAAAGCTGCTACTTGATAGTAGGGTTGTGGAATTAGGAAATCGTTGATATTTTCAAAATGGAAAAACACCCTAAAAGAAGAAACTTTGGCATTTATAAAAGCATTAGTAAGTGGATATCCTAAGAGTTGCTCTTCTGTATTCCCAAAACTTCCAGTTAAAGGAAAATAAGATTTCGAATTGAAGTCTGGAATAAAATTTAATGCTAATCCCATCTGTACCTCTAAGTTACTTTTAAATACTTTTCCTTGGATGTAGAGCCTTTCGTTCCATAAAAGTTTAGGTAAGGCAATTTCTTCTTTTGATATAAGTTGTAACATCAGCCGACTATCGAGATGTAAGATTCCGAGGGATAACTTTTGTTCTAATTCTAATCTGGTAACCGATAGCACATCATTTAATTGTCTAGGTATAAATAAGGAATCCCAGTAAAGCGTGTTAGTTTCTACCAGTTGACTGACACTACCGCTTACGTTGAGCAGTGGAATCTCTATATTACCAAATAACTCTGTCCCAAATGGTTTTTCAAAATCATTATCCCATATTTTTACATTGTTAACATACGATGTTTGATGCTTAATACTTGGGGTGTACCTATAAGAGTTTATCCCCCCGTTGACACGTAAATATTTAGTGGTAAATCCGATGGATCCATTGAGCATAATATCACCAGCTACATCCATTAAGCCTAATTCTGCCTTTCCAATAAGACTAAAAATACCTTTTTGCGTACTGAGGTTTCCTGAAAGGATAACCTCATTAAAATTTATGTTTTCTCCTCCTAAATCATATCGATGCCATGAATGTTTTAAACCAGTACGGAATCGCAAAAGATTAGATTTTTTAAAGCCTGCCGTAAATCGATTAGAAATCGATTTATTACTGACAGCATAACGAAGACCTCTGCTATCTACTAAAAAATCCTTATAAAAAAGAGAATCACTAGAAGCGTTAGTGGTTACATCAGAAGATCTAAAATTCCCATCCTCATAATCGATCTGATGTTGCAAATAAAGATCGGTTTCTCCTGTTTTACTTTTAAATAGATGACATCTGTTCAACCAGGAATAGATCTTTTGTTCTTTTCTAGAATCCGCATTAGTTAAAATAGTAGGAATCCGGGTACGTACTCTAAAAAAACCAAACTCATAAAATCTTTCTACTGGAGCATCAAAAAACAATGTGCCGATATCGCCTCCTGTAACACCTCCATTATTTTCTTCATTATTATTATTGATTATCATGGTGAGTAAAGAGACTCTTTTGCCATCATTACTTTCGTAGAATATCGAGCTAGATAAATTAGTAGTTAGTGTTGCTTGGTCAGAATAAAAGCCCTCTTGTTTAATTCTATTATAATCAAAATGAAAACTGATACCATCAGAAAATTGTCGAGCAAATGTAGCTTTGACTAAAAAGTTTTCTTGGCTATTTACGGGACTAAAATATAGATCGTTAAAAGGTTTATTTAATTGATGCAGCCGGATACTATCAAGCGTATAGTTATATAAATCATATTGTTCTATTCCGGAGCGTATGCCGATTTGATCATAGATTTTATAACGTATAGGTATTGCGGCCGAACCTAAATTTCCTAGGGTAAGATGTTCTGAATTAAATATTGTAGCAGGATTATATACATCCTGATAACTTACCATGGTGTCTTTGAAAATATATTTTTTGTCAACATCATCGATGTAGAAATATTCATGAATACTAGTATCCTTTTTAATCGTAAAGTCCAGATTTTTAGAAATGGTTTTTGGAGGTAAAGATTTTTTACGACCCGAGGTACTTGTTTTTTGGGCTGAAATGGTAAATCCCAACAAACAAAAAAGAAATAAGGAAACCAGTGCTTTAATTCTTGTACTCAATGTTAGAGATTCACTATTTTCTGAGTAATTATACTTCCATTATTAAACGTAATTTGGATGTATTTCATACCTTGACTTTGATCTAATGTTAAGTTTTTATGTGTGCCTACAGGGATCTGTACGTTCCATTCTTTGAGTCGTTTACCCATTCCATCTGATAAAACAATATTCTCAATTGTATTCTTTTGGTTATTTTCTATCGTAATATTGGCGTAAGCCGGATTAGGAAAAATATTAATATTGTTCTGATTGATAATATCCTGACTAGAAGAAATTCCATCTATACCTTTTATTACAAATAGACCCTCTTGCATATCAGATACTAATATATTTCCAGATGGCAAAAAAGGGTATACACCCCATGCTCCTTCAAAATTGTTAGTAGCGGTGATATTAGAAGTAGGGTAGAACATTACTCTTTTTATATCTTGAGGATCACTAAAATCATGAACTTGTAATCCATCATAATAGTAAGCTGTATAGAGATAGTTTCCTTTTACTATTTGATTATGAGGGATACTTTTATTGCTGCTATTATCTGCATCTATCGTCGCGACTAATTGCATATCAGGAAGCTCAGAAATATCGTAAACTTTCATGTCTTTGCCATGAGTCTCATCTGCAAAGAAATAAAAATTGCCATCGGCACTAGGCCAGCCAGAATGATTATAGCCGCTTTGAGGGTAATCTGAAGTTTCTAAATTTCCTAGGACTTGTACATTATCTAGATCTGTAAAATCAGCAATGATAAGACCATCTAATCCACAATTTAAGAATGCTTTATTATCATCAATATAGGCATCGTGCACTGTACTTACGATAAGCGGACCGATGGTGTTAGATCTTTTTAAAAGCGACGGATCTATCGGGTTACTAATATCCCATATTGCATAACCTGATGGTCCATTTGCATCTTGCAAAGAGAGAGCCCATAAACGCTGAGCTGTGGTATCGATAAAAATATTATGTGCTCTATGGATAATCTCATTGTTGTCGTATATAACTATAGGTTGGTTTGGAAGAGTAGAAATGTCTACAATTTGTAAGGTAGAATTGAGCCCTTCATCACATACGATATAGAGATAGCCATTAAGGTCATGATAATCTCTATGGACAACAGCTGGACCCATCGTAGCTCCGTCTATAACATAGGCCTCGTATACGTCTGTAGGATCAGTAACATCTATAAAATGAGTGCCACGAGTAGTTCCTATAACCGCATATTCTTTATTATTTATAGCGAGCCCCCATATTTCATTATAGGTATTATTATATTGGGATGAGCCTATGAGAGAAGAGTCATTCCATCTAGCTAGTAATTCACCCATTTCCGCTTGTGCGAATGAACAAACATCAAAAGAAGCTATAAGTAGAGTGGTATATAGAATGGTTTTAATAAGATTCATGACTATGTTTTATCTGAGATAAAGTTAGAAACTAATCACTCTTTTAGAGACTATCCGATGTTTTATCCTAAATTTTAATGCATCTTAGTCGTCATAATTATGAAAGAAAACTCACTTATTGCACAATGGAAAGCTGCTGGTAAAATAAAGCCTATAATCTATCAGAGGATTGTAGACAGACTTGTCCAGCGTACCAATAAGAATATAGATCAGTTAGCTGATGCAGTACATAACGACGTGTTTAAGAAAGTAGACTGTCTAGACTGTGCAAACTGTTGTACCTCTATACCGGCTCATGTTACTAAAACAGATGCAAAGAGGATATCTAAATACCTAGGACTAAATCATAAAGATTTTGAAAGAGATTATCTAATTCGAGATGAGGATGAAGACTGGGTATTAAATTCGAGTCCTTGTGTTTTTTTGGCTGATGATAATAAGTGCGAAATTTACGATGTTCGTCCTAAGTCGTGTCGCCAATATCCTCATACAGATGACCTAGATTTTAGTAATAATGCTCATTTACATGCCGAGAACGCAGTACATTGTCCCGGAGTTTATCATATACTGGAGCGATTAAATGGAGTCCGTAAAGAAGGACTTAAAAAGGGGTATGAAAAAGGAAAATAAAAAAGACCTTAGTGTTTTACTAAAGTCTTTTTTAAATGAGCCGTTAATTCCGTTTTATTTCTTTTTCGTCTCTTTATTTTGCTTTTTCATGGTTTCTCCCATTTGCTGTGATGCTGTAAAAGATGTAACCATAGTAGATAACATTTCTGATGCCTGTGATGGCGAATTAGGAAGTAGGATTAAGTTAGAATTTACATTTTCTCCCATTGACTGTAAGGTATCATAATGCTGTGTCACTACGATCAGTGCAGAGGCTTCTTGGGAATTAATTCCTACCTTATTTAAAACCTCTACAGATTCTTCTATACCTCTTGCGATTTCTCTTCGCTGGTCTGCTATACCACGTCCTTGTAATCTTTTACTTTCGGCCTCAGCCGTAGCTTTTGCAACAATTTTTATTCTTTCTGCTTCTCCCTCGTATTCTGCCGCTGTTTTCTCTCTCTCTGATGCGTTAATCCGATTCATCGCATCTTTTACGGCTTGGTCAGGATCGATATCCGTAACTAGGGCTTTTACAATTTCGTAGCCATAGGTTTCCATAGCTTCAGAAATTTCATGTTTGATAGCATTTGCAATATCATCTTTACGTACAAAAACATCATCGAGTTTAAGCTTAGGGACTTCTGCTCTTACCGTATCGAAAACGTAAGATGTGATCTGATCATAAGGATTTTCTAATTTGTAAAAAGCGTCGTATACACTATCAGGTAATATTCTAAACTGTACAGATACTTTTAATTTTACAAATACATCATCAAAAGTCTTAGTTTCTACGAGGACGTCTAGCTGTTGGATTTTAAGACTAATTCTACCAGCTACTCTGTCGATTACAGGAATTTTTAAGTTTAGACCAGATTGTCTAATACTATGAAATCTACCAAATCTCTCAACGATGGCTGAACTTTGTTGTTTGACTAAAAAAAATAATCCGAGTACTGTTAGAATGATAAAAAGAAATATAGCGACGGTTATAATAGCTGAAATAGGAGGCATAGTAGTAATTTTTTGATTCTCTAAATAGTAATCGTAATATACGATTTTAAGTTCCGACTAATCTACGAGACCACTTATTTTATCGACAGAAATACGGAATTAAATTTATCGAAAACACTAGAGCAAAGATAAATAAGACAATTACAAAAGGACCCCACTAAATCAATAGTATGATGAATGACTACTGATACTAAATTTTAGAGTATACGGCTGTAAGCAAACAACCATCATTTAATATGGTTCTTGTTAAACTGTTATCCTTGTAAGCTAGGGATTCGCAATCACCAGAGCCTTCGCAAAGTAAAACGATCTGAGTGGCTTCATTAATCGCATAGCCATAGTTGTCTGATTCTGTATCCCCGTTTTCTATATAGGTTTCGGCAGCAGTCAGATCAGAGGAGAAGGTTAGGATTATATTACATAGAATACCACCATCAAAATCGACACATCCGTCTGAGTCTGGCTCCATAAAAGGAACATTTTCTTCCGGTTGGGGACAGCCTGTAACTTGTATTGAGGATAATGCCCATTGACCATTTATTATTTCAGAAATGGTTGTATCGTCTCCACAAGAAATAAAAGAGACTAAACAAAGAAGTAGAACGACGTTTTTAAGTTTCATCGTGATAAAATTTAGAATAAATAATAATAAAAATTTACCCCTCCATTCCTAGCACCTCCGGGGCCATACCCATGTTACTAAATCCTCCATCGTGATAAAGGTTTTGCATCGTTACCATCTTAGTATAATCAGAGAACATCATTACTGAGTAATCTGCACAAGCTTCTGCTGATGCATTTCCTAGTGGAGACATTTTATCTGCATAATCAAAAAACTCTTGAAATCCTTTTACACCACTACCAGCAGTGGTCAGTGTTGGAGACTGAGAGATCGTGTTTACTCTTACGTTTTTCTTTTTAGCGTAATGATATCCAAAACTACGAGCAAATGATTCTAACAATGCCTTAGACTCTGCCATCTCACTATAGTCAGGAAAAATACGCTGAGCTGCGATGTAGGTTAATGCTAGGATGGAACCCCAGTCATTCATTGCATCTAGCTTATATGCCGTTTGCATCAGACGATGGAATGACATCGCAGAGATATCAAAAGTCTTATGCATAAAATCATAATTAAGATCAGTGTAAGGTTTTTTCTTCCTGACATTTAGAGACATCCCTATAGAGTGTAACATAAAATCCATAGGTCCATCTAGGATTTCCATAGATTTAGTAACTAGATTTTCTAAATCCTCTAGACTCGTAGCATCTGCTGGAATCACTTCTGCATTTAATTTTTCGGCGAGCTTCTGTATTCCTCCAAATCGTAATGCAACTGGTGCATTAGTAAGTACGATCTGTGCTCCTTCTGCTACTGCTTTTTCTGCGACTTGCCACGCAATAGACTTTTCATCTAATGCTCCGAATATTATTCCTTTCTTTCCTTTAAGTATTCCGTTTGCCATCTTGATTTAATTATTATGCTAATGTAATAAATATTGAATGGATAGAGATTCTAATTTATGTTCTAGTCTTATTATGTAGCGTCGATTAGCTCTTGAGCATTGGCCATAGCACGTTTTGTAGGTGGATCACCACCGCTCATCATTTTTGCGATCTCGTAAACACGATCTTTACCTTCTATTTCTTTTACATGAGTAAATGTACGCTTACCATCATCGTCTTTATAAATAAAGAAATGCTTATCTGCTTGCGCAGCTATAGGAGGAGAATGCGTTATAGAAATTACCTGATGATCTTGTGAAATATCTTTTAGGATCTTTCCCATCATCAGAGATACATCTCCAGAAACACCCGTATCTATTTCATCAAAAATCATAGAGGGTAAGGCCACTGCATCTGCTACTATAGATTTTATACAGAGGCTTAGTCTCGACATCTCACCACCTGAAGCGATTCCTTTAATGGGTAGAAATTCACTACCTACATTTGATGCAAAAGTATATTCTATAAGATCACTGCCTTTTATTGTAAACCCTTGATTAGGTTCGAGTTTAATTTTTAGTCTAGCAGAGCTCATGGAAAGCTGAGCCAGTAAAGTTTGTATTTTTTTCTCAAAACTTGGTATCGCCTTTTTACGTTTAGCGGATATTTTATCCGCCTTTATTTTCAGTTCAGTTTTAGTCTTTTCTATTTCGGTAGTGAGCTTTTTTATGGTGCTACCTAGATCGGTAACCGCATCGGCTCGGGTTTGTAAATCTTCTTTGATATCTATTAGTTGTTCTACATCTTTTACTCTATGCTTATTAAGTAATTTGTTTATAGCATCTTGTCTTTCTCTGAGTTGGTTGATTTCATTTGGATCAAAATCTATTCGACTGGCAAAGCTTTCTAACTCTTTGGAGCTATCGATCAGTTCTTCTCTAGAAGCTATGATACGATCATAGATGGACAGCAATGTTTTATCATCAGAGTCTAGACCTGAAATCTCATTAGCAATTTCTGTTAGCTGTTGGGTAATGGCACTATCAGACTCGTTAATTATATATTCAAATTTATGAGCGATACTTTTTAATCCTTCTGCACTTTCCATAAGCTTTAGATTCTGACTCAGATCTTTTCCTTCTCCTTGGACTAGATTGATCTCATCAAATTCCCTTAATTGGAAGAGGATAAATTCATGTTCTTGGTTTGCTGATTTTTCTTGTGCGATCAGCGATTCTAGTTTTTTAGAATCCGTAATATACTTTTTAAACTGCTCCTGATATAGAGCCAGATGATTTTGGCTTCCAGCAATAGCATCTAATATTTTGATCTGGAATTCCTTCTCTTGTAATCCTAAGGTGTCAAACTGTTGATGCATGTCTACTAGATATGCGGATAGTTTTTTTATTACATCTAGGGTAGTAGGGCTATCATTTACAAAAGCTCTAGATTTACCTGAAGTAGCGATCTCTCTTCTTATGATTAACGGATCTTCATAATCCATATCTCTTTCCTCAAAAAAGTCTTGCAACCCATATTCTTTGATATTAAAATGAGCTTCTACGCTACATTTTTTAGACTGGTCAAAGAGGACTTTGGAGTCTGCTCGTTTACCCATTATAAGACCCAATGCTCCTAGCAAAATGGATTTCCCCGCTCCTGTTTCTCCTGTAATAATAGATAATCCATTTTCCAGATGGAGTTCTAGATCATCTATAATCGCATAGTTTTGTATACGTAATTCTGTTATCATCTCGAGCGGCAAAATTAGGTATATGATTCCAGTAATAGTAATAACTTGGAGGTAATTAGTAATTTGATTTTTCGGGAAAATATTTATGTAATAATAGGAGTTATCGAAATTAGGATTTGAGGTGTATCTCGCAGGCTATGCCATCATCATGTGCTAGAGACTGGCTTTGGAACATTAAATTTAGTTTTTATTCTTAAGTCTATTTTTTAATTCTCTCTCTATTGGGCTAATGGCCTTTGAATATGAAGCTTCTCTTTTTATTGATTCATCAGACTGTGATATTATCATCAGTGACAAGAATAGTAACTCTGTATTTTCTGAATAATCATAATTATTCCAATTTGAATATATAGTACTAATATTAGATGGAATTAAGAATTGGAGTTCATGAAAGGATTTATGTACATCATCTAGATTAGAATACTTACCGGATAGATAACTAAGGAGTGGCATAAAGGAATCTTGAGTATTTATTGATAAGAATTTGATTGTATCTGGAATTGTTAAGGAAGGTGTGGTATTTGGTATTCTATTATTAAATCGGGAGGTGTTTTCAGAAAACAATTTTGATCTTAAATTATCAGACAGAGGTTCGATTATTTTGGCTAAGGAATTACTATCAATTTGAGTATTTATGGAACCTTTTTTAAAATTTGACCAATAATTTTCGAAATACGCTTTAATACATTCTGTTGAATTTTCTTGAGAGAATGCACATGTCGCTTTCTTGAATTCCTTTAACATTAAAGATATTTCTTGAACTTCGGATTCATTAAATATACCCTCAGGATAAATTCTTGAATTTGTATTGCTTGAATTGCAAGACGTAATGAGAGTGATTAATAATATTATATTTATGTAATTCATTTTTTGCTTGTCTATTCCTACTTGCAACTTTCTACTTGCAACTTTCTACTTTCTACATCGCACTTTCTATTTACTTATAATAACTACTTAAACTGTTGAGCTAATTGTGGATCTACTTTAAATTGTTGATTTTGCAATTGTAGAGCTCTCTTGTAATCTGCTTCAGCTTGAGGTCTTTGCCCTGTGCTTAGATAGGATTTTGCCCGTTCTTGGTAATATATTCCTTTAGAATTATTATACTGGATTGCCTTGGAGAAATACCCGATCGCTTCAGCTTCTAACCTTAATTTTCGCTTGCAAACTCCAGCCTCATACCAGAGATCAGAGTTGTAAGGTTTCATAGAAAGGTACTTTTCGATATCTCCTAAAGCGGCAGCCGTATTTCCTTGCATATTATACATGATCGATCGATTTAGGTAGGCAACCGCATGATTAGGATTGTATTTTACACCATTATCAAAATCTCTAGTAGCATTTTGTAAATCTCCCATTTTGGCATAAATGGCTCCTCGATTTGTGTAATACTCCCCAGTGTTTTTATACCATTCTCTTGATTGTGGAGTAGATATTTTTACAGCTTGTTCATTTTGATGTTGTATAGCTATGGCCGAATTATAATCACTCAGAGCCTTCTGCCAGTCTGCCTGATTTGATGAATTAAAATATAATCTAGCTCTGGAATTAAATGCTTTGGCATTATTCGGCTTAAGCCGAATGGTCTCACTATAGTCTGCTAATGCCAACTGTAATTTACCAGCATCTCTATAAAAATTTGCACGATTTCCATAGGGTAGTGTCGTATTGCGGTAATACTTCAGCACATGAGTCCATAGTGTCCCAGAATCTTTCCACACTGCGTTCTGGTTTATAGTCATAAAAGCGTAAGCTCCTATTGCTAAACCAAAAATAGCATATGTAGCGACCTTAAATTTAGGGTGTGTTATCCATTGCTCAAAGTAGTATCCATAAATAAAAAACAGTCCAAAATAAGCCACATATGTAAATCGATCTGCTATAAAACCCTGACCTGCACCGACGATTTGTAAAAGAAAAAATACGTTGAAAATAAAAAACAATAGCCCAAAAACGATTGCCTTTTTTTCTCTTATATATGCGTAGTATAAGCCGATCAGTGTTATGGGTAACATGAGCATGGTAGCATAAAACCACACTGGAAAATGATTAGGGTAAGGATACATAGGTGACATCCGATAAGGAACGATAGATTTTATCAGGTATATCATATAAGAATATGAACCCACAAAAAATCGTTGGAACTGGCTGTACTCACTGGCACTCTCTAGTGATCCTTGACTTTTAAGCATAAAGATTCCGAGTATTCCCACTGCGATGGATAATCCAAAATAAAACCACTTAGTCCATATTTTTTTTAAACTAAATTCTTTATCTAAATAGTAGTCCACACAGAGCATCGACATCGGTAATATAACTGCCTGAATTTTAGAAAATAAAGACAAGATAAATAGGAAAACAATCGGAATAATATATTTCTTATGCTGTTGCTTTGAATTGATGTATAGCAACAGGGAACCAAAATAAAATGCAGCGTACAATACGTCTTTCCGTTCGGTGATCCATGCAACAGATTCTACTCTCATAGGATGGATGCCGTAAAGTAATGCTACGACCGCTGCTCCTTTCCAGCTTAATTTTAATTTAATTGCAATGAAGTAAACTAGTAAAACGCATAAAAGATGCAGTAGTAAGTTGTTTAAATGCCATGGCATATGATTATCTAGCCCAAAGAATTTTTTCTCTAACAAAAATGTCCAGATCGTCAGAGGATTATAGTTTCCGATTACAGGACTTGTAAATATCTGTACCGTATTATCCCAGAAGTTTTCGTCATTAAGTGATGTGATATTACTATTCTCGTAAAAATTTTTATCGTCGTCCCAGTTGACAAATTTGTTTTGTAGTGTATTTGCAAATACGATCGCAGTGATGATTAGTACAGCAAGGATCGGGATAAAGGATTTTAGTGTATTAGAAGATCTGGAGGAACCATTGGCTGTAGAGATATTCTTTTTTTTAGAAATACTAGCTTCAGGATTTTTACGCTGGTCAGCGATCTTTTGTTTTCTGGTTTTCTTCTTAGACATATTATAAAAAATATAATATAAAGATAGAAATATATTAAAGAAGCCTTATCGTTTCCTTACCCAAAACAATCTTCCAGTTCGCCTAGTTTCATAAGCATAATAAAGCATCTCGATGCAGCGATAACATCAGCTCTAGCATTATTAGAAGGGCTATATCCTTTCTTAAAAAGGATCGCATGCAGTTCGTTAAGAGAAGGCCACTTATAACCACGTCCTCCTTTGCCAGGAAGCTTACAATAAAATGTACTTTCTTGCATGAGACAGTAACTCGCTGCATTGTGTAGATTGTGTCTGATACCAGCTCGTATAAATTCTGCTCCGACTATATTTTCGTTGAGATTAAGATTATGAGCCCAGACAAAATCAGTTTCCTCTATCGATTCTTTAAATTTCTCTAGGATGTCTTCTAATTTCTCACCTTTCTTATCTATATCTTCCTGATCGATATGACAGTACTTTATTTTTTCTTCATCAAAGGTATAGCCTTCAGGTTTTACGATACAATCATAGTCTTTTAAAGGTTTTAAATTTTCGTCTAGGATAATCCACGATAAGTGAGCGAGACGAGGCCACACAAAAGTATCAGTTACAGGGGCTTTAAAAGATTTAGGTCTACCGACACCAGAAGCATCAAAAATTAAAGTCTTCATTTCTAGAGTTCATTTAGGGCACGATCTACTAACCCCACAAAGGTGCTTTGAGAAATTTGTACACGTTGAGGGTTTTGACCGTTTTTAGGATTAAAAATTTGGAGGATGTAATGACCCGCTCGATTTTGATTACAGTGAATCGAGGGTAATTCTTTTTGTCTTTTAGATATCTTTAAACTTAATTCTCTTTCTACATTACTGAGATATCCTGTATCGTCATGATGGATCCGCTGGACTAGTTTTCTGGTTTTTATATCCAGTCGATCACATACCATGGCATAAATTCCTATTCCTACATGAGGAACGATGTCACCTAGTGCCAGAGGGACTTTTTGAAGACTGGATTCTGTAAGATCTCGATTTGTAATGTAAGCATCTACAGTCCTGTTTTTTATTTGGCTTAAAGCCAATGTTTGATCTTCTTCAGTAACGATGATATCAGGTCGTAGATTATTTATCTGTAATCGTAGTTCTGGGTCAGAGATAACGACTTTACCATTGGGTTTAACCCCAAAAATATCCTTCGATACAGTTTCCAGATAACAGTAATATCTACAAGCTTGTCTCCTTATAAATCCTGCAATGACCCAAGGATCGTCTACTTGGCTAAACGGAATTTGGTTAATCGGAAGCACTATAGCGTCTACTTTTTCTGAGGCTAGAGAATCTAAGTTACAAGAAGTTATATTCACTAAATCATATGAGATTTCTATTTCTGAAAGAGCTTCTTTTAAATCATCCACAACTAAATGACTCAGAAATGACGTATCTAAACCAATATTTATATGCTCCAATTTCGTACTATTAATGAATAAGGTAAATATAAATATAAAAATGCCTTTGGTTATTAAATGGTTTGATAATAAGGTCCATTTTTATTATTGATATTTCATGGAATAAATAATATATGACTAAGCTATAGTGTGATTTATGGAAGGTGCATTTAGAAGAGAGTAACACTAGAAAGGAACAAGGAGATTGTGTTTATGATTTGGACATGACAAAGTCAATTATTTTTAAAGAAGGACTATCTGGATCATTAATTTGTAAATTATTAGATTTGATGTATGCAATGGAGTGCTAGAGAAATTTGTGATTTAGTTGATGGTAAGGTTATCGGAGATACGGAAGTAAAGGTTTCTAAACCGAGTCGTATAGAAGAAGGGCAGCCTGGCACCTTGAGCTTTCTCGCTAATATGAAATACGAGGAACATATCTATTCCACAAAGTCATCCATCGTACTGGTCAGTAATACTTTTGAACCTAAAACAGAGATCAATGCGACTTTGATCAAAGTGACAGATGTTTACTTAGCCTTATCTATTCTTATGGATAAATTTGAGGGTCAGAATAAACTACAAGCAGAAGGTTTTTCTAGTCTTGCATTTGTAAGAGATGCAGCTCAGATTCACGATACGGTTTCGATTGGAGCCTTTACTCACATTGGCGAAAGCCAAATAGGAGAAGGTACTATAATTATGTCGCATGTGAGTATAAGTGATCGATGTCAGATCGGTAAAAATGTAAGGATCTATCCAGGTGTAAAAATTTATCATGATACAATCATCGGCGATAATGTTATTATTCACTCTAATGCTGTTATCGGTAGTGATGGTTTTGGGTTTGCTACTAATGAAGATGGGACCTACAAAAAGATGAAACAACTCGGAAATGTGATCATTGAAGATGATGTGGAGATCGGTGCTAATACGACTGTGGATAGAGCATCGATGGGTTCGACGATACTGCGTAAAGGAGTAAAACTTGATAACCTGATCCAGATCGGTCATAATGTAGAGGTCGGAGAAAATACAGCTATGGCGGCTCAAGCTGGGATAGCAGGTAGTACTAAGCTGGGGAAAAATTGCAGAGTAGGCGGACAGACTGGTTTTGTAGGGCATCTAAAAATTGCAGATGGAATGCAATGTCAGGCTCAGAGTGGAATCGGAAGTAATATTAAAAAAGAGAATTCTATCTTGTTCGGAACTCCCGCGATAGAATATGGTAATTTTGTAAAATCTAGCGTAGTATTTAAGCATCTACCAGAGATGGCAAAAAAATTGCGTGAATTAGAAAAGGAAGTGGCACTTCTTAAAAAGCAAAACCTTACAGAGCAATAGCAAATCCATGAATCAACAAAAAACTATCAAAAACATCATAAGCTTTTCGGGTATCGGTCTACATACAGGAGAGGAAGCTATCGTTACTATATCTCCGGCTGATATCGATTATGGAATAAAATTTAAAAAGACAGATTTTCCTGACTTAGTGATGAAGGCAGATGTGGCTCTGGTAAAAAGTACTAATCGTGGGACAACACTGACATCTGGCGATCATTCGATACATACGGTAGAGCATTTACTCTCCGCAATAACAGGTATGGGGATAGATAATGCGCTTGTCGAGATCAATGGATCGGAAATTCCGATACTAGATGGATCGGCCGATGAGATAGCGAGTAAAATAAAAGAAGCAGGAGTAGAGAGTCAGGATGGCAAAAGAAAATGCTTAGACATCAGAAGTGTTGTAGAATTTACCGACGAGGAGTCAGGGGCAAAGTACACGATTATGCCATCTGACAAATTAGAATTAGTGGTAATGGTAGACTATGATTCTAATGTACTTAGAAAACAGTACGCGGAGTGGTCTTCTACTGATGATTATGCAACGAAAATCGCACCAAGCCGCACCTTTGTTTTTGCACATGAGCTGACTCAACTTTTAGATAATGGACTGATTAAAGGAGGAGACGTTGCTAATGCTATTGTTTATTCTGATAAAAAATTATCTCAAGAGGAGATATCTTCCATTGCGACTAAAATGGGTAAAACGGATCTGCGTGTAAACGATCAGGGGATTCTAAATAATGTATCCTTAAAATATCCTAATGAGGCGGCACGACATAAATTACTCGATTTGATCGGTGATTTATCACTAGTAGGAGCTCCGATAAAAGCAAAAATCATAGCTAATAAACCTGGACATACGGGTAATATCGCTCTTGCGAGAATGCTTAAGAAAGAATGGCAAAAGCAAAAGAAATTAGGAGGATTGCCAGTTTATGATCCGACACAAGAGCCATTATATGACGTGGAATCTATCAAAGGAATGTTGCCTCATAGATATCCGTTTTTAATGGTGGATAAAATTATAGAACTGGATAGTAAGAAGGTCGTAGGGATAAAAAATGTCACATTTAACGAAAACTATTTTATGGGACATTTTCCTGGAAATCCTATTTTCCCTGGGGTTTTACAGATGGAAGCACTGGCACAGACTGGGGGAATTTTAGCATTATCGACAGTAGAGGATCCCGAGAATTATGACACCTATTTTGTTAAAATGGATGGCGTAAAATTTAAGCGTAAAGTCGTGCCGGGTGATACGATGATGCTCAAAATGGAATTACTATCCCCTATAAAAAGGGGTATGGTTCATATGCAAGGAACAGTATATGTCGGTGATCAAATCGTGTCAGAGGGAGAACTAACTGCACAAATCATAAAGACCAGAAATCTTGAATAACATACATACCAATGCAAATATCGGAAAGAATGTAGAGGTAGGTTCTTTTGTGACCATAGAAGAAAATGTGGTGATAGGAGATGGTACTTGGATAGGTCCTAACGCAGTTATATTAAATGGTTCTAGAATTGGGAAAAACTGTAAAGTATTTCCGGGAGCTATCATAGGAAGTATACCTCAAGATTTAAAATTTGCTGGAGAAGATTCCACGATAGAAATAGGAAATAACACCATCGTTAGAGAATATTGCACTTTAAACCGAGGAACTAAGGCCAATGAAAAAACATCGATTGGTAATAATGTGTTACTCATGGCTTATGTGCATGTTGCTCATGACTGTATCATAGGTAATAACTGTATCCTAGCAAATGGGGTAAATATGGCTGGTCATATAGAATTAGAAGATCATGTAATTATTGGGGGTATGACAGCAATGCATCAGTTTGTAAAAGTAGGAGAGCATTCTATGATTGGAGGTGGATCTTTAGTACGTAAAGATGTGCCACCCTATATTAAAGCTGCTAGAGAACCCTTATCCTATGTAGGCGTAAATTCTATCGGGCTGAGAAGAAGAGGGTTTACTAATGAGCAGATAAACCACATCCTAGACATCTATAGGATATTATTTGTAAAAGGCTATAGTTTAAATAAAGCTAAAGCTATAGTAGAAACGACGATAAATGCGACCCCGGAAAGAGAAAAAATTCTCAATTTTATCGAAGCCGCAGATCGTGGGATCATGAAGGGTTTTAGAAATATGTAATGGAAATAATACTTGATAAAGTTGCTAAAAGATTTGGGCAGTATTACATCTTACGTAATGTCGATTATCATTTTAAATCTCATCAAATTTATGGCGTTTCTGGTTCTAATGGATCAGGGAAATCTACACTCTTAAAAGTCTTATCCGGTTACTTATCTTTTACTAAAGGAGATATTAAGTTTTTAAAAAACGGAAAAGAGATCGGTCGTAACGATTTGTATAGCAATGTGTGTATAGTTGCTCCTTATATAGATCTGATAGAAGATTTTGACATAAAGGAGATGTATCATTTTCATTCCTCTTTTAAGGAAATCCCTCAAGCAAAAACACTCGAAGCATTTAGGGAGATTTTAAATTATCCCGCTATAAAACCTGGAAAACTGATCAAGCATTATTCGTCGGGAATGAAAAAAAGATTGGCTCTAGCTTTAAATATATTATCCTCTTGTGATTTATTATTGCTGGACGAACCGACCAGTTTTTTGGATGCAGATGGGATCGAGTGGTTTAATAATCTTCTCCAAAAAAATCATAGTAATAAAACGATCATTATTGCTTCTAATGATGTTGCAGACTTTAAGTTATGTAAAGAGGTAATTACTATGAGTGAGTTAAATACCTGAGTCGAGTTTATTCCGTAACGCTATCAACCTAGATTTTAGGTTCTCTAATTTTAATACAGCATTAGATCTATATTCGAAACCCTTATTTTTTAATTCTCTTTGAGCTCCTATAAGTGTAAATCCTCTCTCTTTTACTAGAGTATAGATTTTTTCTAATTCTCTGATATCCTTAGTTGTAAACTTGCGATCACCCTTTCTATTTTTCTGCGGCTTAAGATTTTTAAACTCCGTCTCCCAATACCTAATAAGAGAAGGAGAGACATCAAACATCTCAGCTACCTCGCCTATGGAGTAATAAAGTTTAGTAAGTTCTTTTGTAACCTGCAATTCTATGGGTTTGTAGTAAAAATAGTATTTATTCTAAATATTATGACATATCGTAAATCTTATTAACAAGCACTATTCTTCAGGAATTTGGTCTGAATAAGGATTTTGCATTCTTCTTTATAACGTTAGATGGTCATTTTAAAAAGCAAATTATTGTTTTTCTTATGTAACTATTTTTTTACGTGTCCAGTACCGATAAAATGGTATGCATTTTGCTTTAGGTATATGTTGTATATCAAATTATTTACATATATAATAATACATATGTATAAATAATAGTATATCAGTTTTTTATGATTTAATAGACACCTTACACAAGTTGTTAAAAGATCACAATTCATATTTAAACTGTATGCAAAACATGAGATACACATTAAAATCGAAATTATTTTCTGCACTTAGTCTATTATTGGCAATACTTACAGTCAGCAATATTTCAGCACAAGTAACAGCAACGAATACTAATTCGTCACCAACTTGTTATGTTGAAAATTCTACTGAAACGATAAATTTTTCAGTAGATATCGGTGGAGTAGATGTAACTAACATAGTTTTTTCTGTTAACGCCGCAGGTATATCATTATCTAATCCCACTTCACCAGGGGTTTTAGTAAATCCTAATACAATAACTTACAGTCCTGGACCTTACACTCCCGGAACGCATGTTTTTACTTTTGATGTAAGTGCTGGGACTAATGTAGGAGTAGTGAATATATCAGCAACATTAGTAGGGACAGATGCATCTATTGCTAATGTTATGTATCCTTTATCTTTTGTAAGTGCAAACCCTACGACCTCTGTTACTTGTAATGATCTGGTAAATATTTCTTTAGATCCTGACTGTACTGAAGTGGTTTCACCTGATCAGATTTTAGAGGGGAGTAATTACTTTTGTCTAGATGAGTATACAGTAGAAATTATAGATACAGATGGTACTAACCTAGGAAATATGCTAGGGTGGGAACAGGTAGGAAAAACTTTACAGGTTCAAGTTACCGGTCCTAATGATAACTCATGCTGGGGACTTATACACATAGACGATAAGGTTCCACCTCTATTTGATTGTCCTAAAAATATACTTACTACATGTGTATCGGGAACAGAGCCAGGAGCTGCAATTTCTCCTAAGGTTTATATTAATAATCAGCATAATTTCATGATTACAAATAATATCCCTTTTACAACAGGAGCTTCTGTGGTTAGTGATCTTCCTGGTGCAGTGATAAGTTCGGCAGGGATAAATGTAAGTTTAGATATAGATCATCCAGCTCAGAACGAGTTAGTAATACAGCTGATATCTCCAGAGGGAACAGTAGCGAGTTTTACTGATTTTGACGGTCAAGACTTTTCTGATTTTAATGGTGAAGATCCTAATGGAACATGGGAAGTAAGAATCATGGATAATGTCGTAGGAAACGATGGTGCTCTAGAAGGAGTATCTTTTATTATCAACCAGACAGGTGGTACGGTGATGTTTCCTATTACCGGAGGTACGGTTACCTCATTAGGAAATCAGTTATATCAGGTGTCTAGAGGTTTTGATGCTTGTTCTCAGTCTACTTTAATGTATACGGATTTAACTACCGAACCTGGATGTACATCAGACTTTTTAGAGATTATTACTCGATCTTGGATAGCAGAAGATGCTCACGGAAATATCTCTACTTGTGATCAGACCATAAATGTATATCGTACAGATTTATCGACATTAGTTTGGCCACCTGATTATGACGGCATAGATCAGCCTGCATTGTCATGCGAATTATACGGTGCAACAGAACCGCCATTATCAGTAACTGGAGTTCCTAGTGGTGACTTTTGTGGAAATATTGAAATCTTTGATCCAGAAGATACTCGTTTAGATATTTGTGAAAATTCATATAAAATAATTAGACGTTGGAAAATTATAGACTGGTGTGATGGTGAGATATTAGAACATGATCAAACTATAAAAGTAGAAAATAATGTGCTTTCGATTTCTTGCCCACCTGTGCAAAATATATCGACTCATCCTTACTCATGTACTGGAGTGTATGATGTAGTACCGGCTACTATTACAGGTAGATGTAGTAGTTTATCTAATATTTCTTATAGTGTTTCCTATGCTTACGGTGATGGATCCACTACACCGCCAGCGGGTACGATTTATTACACAGCTAATGTATCTGGAAATCAGAGCTCGGGATATCAGATATCTGGTTTACCTATCGGTAGATCATGGATAAAGTATACCTATTCTGATCTTTGTGGAAATTTAGTAGATTGTGTAGGCGAGGTAGATGTAACAGACGAGATTATTCCTCATCCTGTGTGCCATGAACATACAGTAGTCGCAATAGATGGATTTGGACTTGCGATTGCAGATGCCATTTCTTTTGATAATGGTAGTACTGATAATTGTGAGGTGGACTATGTAGAAGTTAGAAAGTTATCTAACTTATGCGCAGGAGTAAGTATGACTTTTGGCCCTCAGGCTACTTTCTGTTGTGATGAGATAGGCACTACAGTTATGGTAGAGATGAGAGTATGGGATACTTCTGGCAATTCTAATACCTGTATGGTGGAAGTAGAGGTTCAGGATAATTTACCGCCTTATATTACTTCATGTCCTGATGATTTAACTTTAAATTGTTTCTCTGATGCATATTTGAGTGATGCCTCTGGAGTTCCTACATTTATTGATAATTGTAATGCAATTTTACAAGCACCAGAATATAATGTAGATATAGATGATTGTGGCGAAGGAAGTGTTATTAAAACCTTTACCGTAATAGATGATCAAGGACAAAAAGATGTGTGTCAGCAAGAGTTTACTATACGTAATAGTGATCGTTTTGACATCAATGATATAGATTTCCCTGATGATTATGATGTGGATGTTTGTTTAGGTGAGGATGCTCTACAACCTGAGTTTTTACCGATCCCTAATGGGTTTCCTATTTTAACCTCTGACGCTTGTGATATGGTAGCAGCAAGTCCAGTAGATCAGGTATTTCCTTTAAATTCTGGTGGAATTAAAATTCTTAGAACATGGACGGTGATCGATTGGTGTCAGTTTGATTTAAATACAGGAGAGGGGCAGTGGTCTATGACTCAGGTTATAAAATGTAACGAAGTAAACGAAGGAAATCTAAGCATAGGAGGTAGAGTTACTAATGAGTACGACGATATAGTAAACAATGTAGAAATAGAAATAAATGCAGATTTAGATAATTTTCCTAAAACTATTATCAATGATGCATCTGTAGGTAGCTTTTACTTCCAAGAGTTAGAAGCTGGAGAATCTTACACTCTAAGTTCATTTAAAGAAGATGAAGCGATCAATGGAGTTTCGACTTTAGACCTTGTTTTAATTCAAAGACATATTTTACAATCTGCTTTTTTAAATTCACCTTACAAAGTAATCGCAGCTGATATCGATAATAATGAGAGAGTAACGCCATTAGATTTGATCCATCTTAGAAAATTAATTTTAGGAGTAAGAAGCACATTTCCTGGTGATCAAGAGGCATGGAGATTTGTAGAAAAAGATTATGTGTTTGCTGATAGCGTTAATCCGTGGCCTTTTCCAGAAAGTATTGATGTATTAGGACTTACTTCTCAGCGTTTAAACGAAAACTTTATAGGAATAAAAATCGGTGATGTAACAGGTGATGCAGATCCTGTAAACTTCGGTAGAAATGTCAGTAATCGTAATAACGGAGCTTTAAGTCTATTTGTAAATGATATTGAAGCAAGTGATAACGATAAAATAGAAGTTCCTATTTACGCTGAGAATTTTAATTCTATTTATGGATTCCAGTTTACCATAGAAGTAAATACTGAGATCGCATCGGTTTTAGATGTGAAGTCAACTCTGGAAGGAATGGATGAGGGTAATTTTGCGATCCTAGATCAGCAAACAATAAGCGTATCATGGAATACTAATGATCCATTATCGGTATCCGCGGATAAAGCCGTATTTACATTAGTGCTAGAAGGAAAAAATTCTGAGAATATAGAAAATGCGATAAACATAACTTCTAATGTTACTAGGGCAGAAGCCTATAATCAAGATATGGAAATAATGAATGTTACCATGAGAGATCAAGCTTCTGCAAATAGCCTAGTCTTGCATCAGAATAGACCTAACCCGTTTACGGGAAGCACTGTTGTATCATTTGAAATACCAAATGCTTCTGATGTAACCATCTCGGTTTATGATGTAAATGGTAGATTATTGCTTTCTGACACAGATGTTTATTCAAAAGGGTACAATGAAATAATCCTTAGTGAGGAAGATATAAATGCTAAAGGCCTTATGTACTACACAGTAGAGACGGCTTATGGAACTTTGAGTAAAAAGATGATAAGCTTAAAATAAATTTTTCTAAAAACACTACTTAAAACAAAAAGGGAGGCTGATAAAGCTTCCCTTTTTTTATTCATGGTTTTCGCAAGTGATTTGCCGGATTATAACGTCCCGGAAAATAAGACATATAATGCCTTATGCTATTTTAGTGAAAGGATTGATTTTCCACTTTAGATTTTTTAACTAACTCTTGGTATTCTTCAGGTGATAATCCATCCATCACGTAGTCTATCGGATTTACACTTTTACCATTTTTTATAATTTCGTAATGACAGTGAGGGGCAGTAGATAAACCTGTATTTCCTACAGTTCCTATTTGCTGTCCTTTGGTTACTTTTTCTCCTTTTTTGACCATTATTTTCTCCATGTGTGCATAGAGCGTTTCGTATCCATAACCGTGATCGATTACTACGCTATATCCATAACCTCCTCGCTTCTTTTTAGAAATCTTCTTTACTCGACCGTCTCCTGTAGCTTGTATCGGTGTTCCTTTAGGAGCGGTGAAATCTATTCCTTTATGGAATTTTTTTACTTTATGGATCGGATGTATTCTCCATCCATAACCAGACATGTATCTGATCTTTCTTTTTAGTTGGTCTTCTTGAACAGGTTTTATGGAAGGTATAGAAGAAAGTTTTTCTTTCCTATCCATGGCCATATTATAAATGGTATCTAGAGACCGTTTCTGTAACTCTAATTTATATTTTAACTTTTCTACTTTGAGCTCTGACTCTTTCATTAAATCCCCCGACTGCCCAAAATTCTCTAAATGTTGGAATCGATCTGTACCTCCAGTACCTCCTTCCCATACGGACTCATCGATTGGGTTTAACCCAAAAATAATCCTATGCACCTCGGCATCTTTTTCTTGAAGGCTTTCTAAGTCGTTAGCAATTTTTTGTAACTCATCATTTATAGAAGCATAATTATACTGTAACTCAGTGATATGTCTATCTAAAGATTTTTCTTTTGGAGAAGGGAAAAAAGAGTAAAATAAAAGAGCTACGGCTATGGAGGTAATACTAATCGCAGAAAAAAGTCCACTATACCTTTTTAATTTTTGTATTGGACTACGCTTCACCTTTTCATACTGTAAAGTTTGAGGATTGAAAACGTAATTTTTGTTGCTCATAATACTATGTTGAAGAATTCGTATTTTTGTTTAGGAACTGGAATAACGAATAATTCACGGGATAAGATGAACAAAAATAACTTTCGACAGCTGATAAACAAAATATTCCCTGTTTAAATTAAAAAAAAACATATAACAAATAATCATATTGGTAATTATCTGATTATCTTATCTTTCTGAGTATTTGTACATTCGCGAAAGCGTTACTATTACATTAAATAAATTTATAATATATAATTAATTGAATTTGTGAATGAAGGCTAATGATATAAGAAGTACTTTCCTCGATTTTTTTAAATCTAAAGACCATGATATTGTTGCATCCGCACCGATCGTAGTAAAAAATGATCCTACGCTTATGTTTAATAATGCGGGGATGAACCAGTTTAAAGATTACTTCCTCGGTACTAAAGATCCTAAAAACAGAAGAATAGCCGATACACAAAAGTGTCTTAGGGTCTCAGGTAAGCATAATGATCTAGAAGAGGTCGGTATAGATTCTTATCATCATACCATGTTTGAGATGCTTGGAAATTGGTCCTTTGGGGATTATTTTAAACAGGAAGCGATCGATTGGGCATGGGAACTATTGACGGAAGTCTATAAACTAGATAAGGAACGATTATACATCAGTGTTTTTGGAGGTGATACTAATGAGGGCTTAGGAAGAGATAATGAGGCCGCGGAAATATGGAAAAAACATGTAGATCCAGATCGTATTTTATACTGTGGTAAAAAAGATAATTTCTGGGAGATGGGAGATACAGGTCCATGTGGTCCGTGCTCAGAAATCCATGTAGACATGCGGGCCGACGAGGAAAGAGCAAAGGTTCCCGGAAAGGATTTAGTAAACGAGGACCATCCACTGGTAATAGAAATATGGAATCTGGTTTTTATCCAGTTTAATAGAAAAGCAAATGGAAAACTAGAGGATTTACCTGCAAAACATATCGATACAGGGATGGGTTTTGAGAGACTCGCAATGGCTATCCAGGGTAAAGAGTCTAATTATGATACTGATGTTTTTACTCCTTTTATAGAGCTCATAGAAAAACAAAGCGGTATAAAATATACAGGTAGTTATGATCTAACTGCAAAGACGGATATCGCTATGAGAGTCATATCTGATCATCTAAGAGCGGTAAGTTTTACGATTGCCGACGGCGAATTACCATCTAATAACGGTGCTGGATATGTGATACGTAGGATACTCCGTAGAGCCGTCCGATATTACTATTCTTTCTTAGATATAAAAGAGCCATTTATTTACAAGTTAGTAGAGCCTTTAGGCGAATTTTTTAAAGACGTTTTTCCAGAGCTGGAAGCTCAGCATGGTTTTGTGGCTAAAGTGATAGAGGAAGAAGAAAAATCATTTTTGAGAACCTTAGCTGGCGGTCTAAAGAGATTAGATAGCGTAAGTCTCAGTGATGGTCGCCTAGATGGTAGCGTTGCATTTGAACTATATGACACCTATGGTTTTCCGATCGACCTGACTAGACTGATCGCTGCAGAGAAAGGGTGGACGATAGATGAATCCGGTTTTGAGAAAGCTTTAAACGAACAAAAAGAAAGAGGTCGTAAAGATGCACAGAGAGAAACGGGTGACTGGATTATTATCAACGATAATAATGAGGTATCCTTTATAGGATATGATCATCACACAACCAAAAACGCATCGATCATCAGACATCGTACCATTACAGAAAAAGGAAAAGAGTTATATCAAATCGTACTTAGCGAGACTCCTTTTTATGCAGAAGGTGGTGGACAAATCGGAGATACAGGAACCTTAGAGATTGGAGATGAGATCATCCAAGTCTTAGATACTAAGAAAGAGAATGACTTGATCATTCATTTTGTAGATAAACTCCCAGCGGATATGTCAGCGACTATAGAAGGGAGGATAGATCGATCTCGTAGAGCTCAGATAGAAAATAATCACTCCGCTACTCATTTATTGCATGCCGCTTTACGTCAGGTACTAGGAACGCATGTACAGCAAAAAGGATCGCTAGTTAAAGGAGATGCTTTTAGATTTGATTTTTCTCATTTCCAGAAAATGTCTGATGAGGAAATAGCCTCGGTGGAGAAAATTACCAATCAAAAAATAAGAGAAAATATAAAGCTCGGCGAGCATAGAAGCATCTCTATCGAGGAGGCAAAAGATGCAGGAGCTATGATGTTATTTGGAGAGAAGTATGGCGATTATGTACGCATGATCACCTTTGATCCAGATTATTCTAGAGAGTTGTGCGGAGGATGTCATGTAGATTTTACTGGTAAAATAGGATTGCTAAAAATTACTAGTGAGTCGGGAATAGCTGCGGGAGTAAGAAGGATAGAAGCGGTTACCGCTGATGCAGCAGAGAAATATGTAAATCATAAATTATCAGAATTAGATGAAGTAAAGGCATTATTTAAAAGTCCTCAAAGTCCTGCTACATCAGTTGCCGACCTGCAGGAGGAAAACAAATTGCTCAAAAAAGAGTTAGAGAAACTAATGGTCCTGAAAGCAGGAAATGTAAAAGGTGATCTAATCGCCAATGCTAAAACTATAAGTGATACTAAAGTGATCGCAGCTAGAGTAGACCTAGATTCAAAATCGGCAAAAACCCTAGCCCATAATATCGAAAAAGAAATCGGAAATGGTGTCGTTTTACTCGGACTAGAGTCAGAAGGGAAAGCCCAGCTGATGTTACTGATTAGTAAAGAACTGACAGAGTCCAAAGGGTGGAATGCTGGAACGATGATTAGAGAATTATCAAAAGAAATAAATGGTGGAGGCGGTGGACAGGCTTTCTTTGCTACAGCAGGTGGATCTAAGGCAGATGGCCTAGAAACTGCCATTAATAAATTAGAAACATTATTAAATTAAAATTATGAAATCGATATACCTTTTATTTTCTCTTGCCATTTTAATCTCTTCTTGCAATAAGAAAAATGCAGAGATGGTTGCTGATGCTCCAGTTTCCGAGATAAAATCCGTGATCAACGAAAATCCAGTAAAAAGTTTAGTAAAAGAAACCACTTTGCCGGATTGTCTAGAGGAATATAATGATATAAAAATGATGGGTGATGTAAAAGGGACATTAGTAATGGTGACCAGAGTGCTGATGATCAGTTTTGGGGATTCGGGAAGATTAAATCCATGTAACTTACCTGAAGGATTTGCAGAAGGAGATAATGTTACGTTTAGTGGTGTCGTTAAGGAATCACCTAAAGGAGTAAGACTTGCGGGAACACCATTTAAATTGACTCATATTTCTAAATAGTAATGGCAGATCAGTTGATACGATTAGGAGGTGTTCCTGAGCACTTTAATTTACCCGTTCATCTTGCCATGGAAAGAGGTGATTTTAAATCTAGAGGTATAGACTTACAGTGGAATACTTATCCAGGGGGCACGGGTCAGATGACTAAGGCCTTGAGAGATGGAGAAGTAGATGCTTGCATTTTACTTACAGAAGGTGTCATAAAAGATATCATAAAAGGAAATGCCGCTAAGATTGTATCGGTATATATAAACACTCCGTTAAACTGGGGTGTACATACAGGAGTAAATAATACGCTGGCTAACTATAATGATATTTTTGATAAACGGTATGCTATAAGCAGATTTGGTTCTGGGTCTAATCTGATGGCGGTTGTAGATGCAAACAGTAAAGGACACGAGATAGATAAAGATCAGTTTGTAGTGATAAAAAATCTAGAAGGAGCATTAGAGTCGCTTACCGCGAATGAATCAGATGTTTTCTATTGGGAAAAATATACTACTAAACCTTATGTCGATAAAGGGATATTAAAGAGAGTGGGAGAGTATCTTACGCCTTGGCCTTGTTTTGTAATTGCTGTGCGGGATGAGGTCTTAGAAAAACATCCTGATGATATCATCCGGATGTTACGCACGATCCACGATAGTTGTGATCAGTTTATGCTTGATCCTAATTCTGCAATAGATCTCGTGAGCAAGCGATACGCACAAAAACAAAAAGACGTCGAGAGATGGTTCCATTCTACGGAGTGGGCCATACACGGATGGGTCAGTAATAAGATGATCGACAGTGTAGTCTATAATCTCAAAGTTGCTAATATCATAGAAGAGGACGAAGACATTCCAGAGCTGATCTGGAGAAGATAGTTTAAGTCAGATATAAGTCCATCATAAATTTCCGTTGCGTTATTAAATACACCTACCACTTATAATCTGCTTTAACTCTAATCATGTAATTACGAGGTAAGCCAGGATATAAATACCGAGGTAAATTACTCCCAAAACTTCTCGGATTTACAGCAATCATAGAAGCGTATTTTGTATCCAGTATGTTTTGTACGGTTCCTTCTATACTTAGATTCCAGTGTTGATTATTATTTAATAATCTTACGCCTAAAATTATATCTACTAGTTGGTATCCATCGACGGAGATATTATTTTGATCATTGGCAAAAGTCTGACCGATCATCTGATGAGAGATAGTCCCATATAATTTTTCCGATTCGTATCTCACTGACGTATTCCATTTATGTGCAGGATTACCGGGCAGTGTATTACCACCGAGATCGATGTCGTTATTTATAAATTCCTGAAAACGATGTGGAGCATACTGATAATTGGTTTGAATTTTCAAATTATTATTACCACTTAGGTAAAAGTGCTTACTTAGGGCTACTTCTATTCCGGGATGTCTAGTCTGTCCCGCATTTCTGCCTACAAAAGCATCCTCTCCGATTCTTTCTGCAACCAGTAAATTAGTAATCCACATATAGTACAGAGATAAATCTATCTCTGTACCGAATGGTAGTATACCTCTGTATCCCACCTCTGCATTCCAACCAGTTTCTGGTTGGATATCAGGATTGATTTGTCCATCCGGAGTTAAGGTCTCGGATAAGGTAGGAGCAGAAAATCCATGAGAAAAACTAGCGTAGTAGATCTTGTCATCACTCGGTTTATAACTAATCGATAACCTGGGACTGATGACAGGGTCAAAAGTATAGTCTCCACTTTGATCTATACTGTCCGCATAAAATCTATCCTTTAAATCATAGTTTGTAAAATTTAGATTTACTCCAGCGTTTACAGAAAACTGATTCCAGGAATGATCTCCTTCTAAAAATAGATTTGCATATTTTCTTTGTTCGTAATTATCGGATAGGATATCTCCTTGACCATTATCTAGAGTTACGTAAGTTGCGTAAGATTCATTTTCTTTAAACAGTTCGGAACCGAGAGTTATAGAGGTGCGATCAAAACTTTTAGTCAGTCTTGAACGGATACCCATATTGATCGCGATCTGGTTAAGGACATTAAAAGGACGTCGCTCATCGTTTTCAAAGGTGTTTAAAAATCCAGTGATATTACTGCTCCATCTTTCCTCAGATTCATACTGATAGGACATGCCGATCTGTGTTTTTTGATATTCCTCTTTTCCACGAGCTGCAGCCCAGTTACCAGCAGCAGCAGATGGAATAGTCTCATAATCTTCTATATTTAGAGCACTAGGTATAAAGGCATCTACATCGGTAAGATTAGCAAAAACACTGACTACTGATCTTCCCGAATTTAGCTCATAAAACCCAGTAAAATTTTGTCGCATTAGGGTGTTGTTATCCCGATATCCATTCGTGGATAAGAGGTTATGATTTAGAGAGATGCGACTACGTCTAGTGAGTTGTGAGCTTATACCATGGCTGGTAGAGACTGTATTATATGACCCGTAAGATACATCAGAAATTATACGGTTGCCTTTTTCTTGGTTTGTCTTAGTTCGGTAATGTATGACACCTCCTAGTGCTGCTCCGTGACGACTTGCAGATGGACCTTTGTATATATCGATATGATCGACGATACTAAGATTTAGATCTTCGAGGTTTGTTTCTCCGATTCCATTTGTGAGAGGAATGTCATTTAAGTAAGCTCTGATTTTGGTAGTGGAAAATGGTGATCTACTACCTATTCCTCTGATAGTAATCCGATTTGTATTTAAGGCTCCAGCATGCATGTAAAGGCCAGGAATGTTATTGTAAAGTTTTTGAGGATTGTTAGGGGAGAGTTGCTGGATGTCCGATGAGGTAATTTCAGAGTAATTAGATGATTTAAGATATTTTGCTTTAATGGTTATCGGATGAGAGTGAATGAGATCTAAATTTTCCGATAAGTATATGTTAATTTTTTCTTTATTATTTCCCTTAACAGTTACTGTGTTATATCCCACATAGCTTACTTTTATTTCGTTTCTTCCTTTTTGGTCTATCTTAAAATTACCGTCTATATCCGTGATCGTACTGTTTATAATATTACCATCATTGTAAATATTTACGCTCGCACCTATTAAACCTTTATTCGTTTTCTGATTCATTACTTTACCCGTAATCACTTGTGCGGATAGGTATTGGGTTAAACCCAATATTATCAAAATAATAAATGCACACTTGTAAATTCTCATCATCACTTTACATTAAAGTTACCATAAAATCAAAGCGTAAATATAGAGGAAAGGATCATTGCAATAGACATGTCCATGGACATTAGTTATGGTGTTACAGAGATATTTTTTGTATAATGTTTTTATTAAAACGGTAAGATTGTTTTACGTTTTAGGTTGTTATGGATGGGCAAGATACTTACATCCAGCTGAAGCAGGAATTATCTGTGAGGAAGAAATTGTTACTACCTATGCTACTCGTATAGATAAGCACAAGAGAGACGGTACGGTAAGGGCAGAATCTGCAAGTCAAGTTCCACATGCAAATGAGTTTATGTCTTATGAAATGCGAGGTAGTAATCATGTCCAGATGAAGAATGATGGAAATATTGGTGTGTTACTTCCCTTGTTTTATAGTGGGGGAGCATTGACTTATTTTGAAATAGACTAAATTTGATACGAACTATGACTATAAATTATTATTACATACTAGGTTGCTTTCTCTTATTGGGATTTTCTTGTTCAGAAACACCCGATTTAGGAGAGACTTTAGACTTAACCTATCAGACAAAAAGTACTTATGGCTATGACTTGATATGGGAAACCGCTCTTCATGAAGATTCTTCCAGAATATTTTTCTCGCACAGAAATGTATTAGCAGAAGGACTTGTGTTTTATGGTAGAGATTATGGAGCCATGCCTGGTTCAGGTTTTGGAGACGAAATGGTTGCTCTGGATAAAAGTACGGGACAACAAAAATGGACTTTTCATGAAAGCAACTGGAGAACCGTGTATTCACCATTAGTAATAGATGGATATGCTTATTACGAATTGCTAAATCGATGTGTAAAGTTGGATTTAGAATCAGGTGATCCGGTTTGGATCAGTGATGAAGCAGAGGCAAATATGAGAAGGTTAAAGGATACCGATTTTGGAACACTAGTGACTACTGTAAGTTATGGTGGCGGCTTTGCTTATCGTAATGATATTATCGAGATAAATAAAGAGACGGGAGAGATTGATGTTTTAAAATCATTAGTGAGTGATGATGATTTTTATCATTATGTAGATCACCCGCAGCTTTTTTATAATGAAAAAGGTGAGAAGATATTACTTTATCTGTACGAACGAGTAATTTATACCCCATCCCAAAGGCATATAGATTTAGTAAGATTTAATATTACTAAAGATTCTTTAGAATGGAAGGTTAGTGATTTTGGATATACATTTGAATCTGGAACAGAGACGTCTCCTATCATCAAAGATGAAAGGTTATACGTTCATTTAGTAAGAGATATTCTTTGTTTTGATCTTCACACAGGTGAGCTACTATGGAAAAATGAGTATAATTTCACCAATTTTGATTTGACTAATTTTATAATAAATGATGGAATTCTAAACTCTATATCCGATGAAGGACATGTCGTAGGAATCGATATAGAGACCGGCCAGCAAAAATATTTTTTTGATAACGGAGCTATGGGTGGTGGGATAACCTATTATGATGGACGACTTTTTTATGCCAGCGAAGATCTGTTTATTCTTAATCATCAGACCGGTCAGGTAATGCATGAAATAAGAACAAAAAATGGTGGAGGGGCTTTCTTCGGAAATAAAGTAGTGATAGATGAGGAAACAGAAATCATGTACGTACAGGATGGATACTTTATGCAAGCGATAAAAATTCCAGAGTAGGAAATTGATAATTATATTAAGATTAAAAAAGGGGGACGTTGGATTCGTCCCCCTTTTTATAAATGTATGGTCATCAATTGTAAATCAAATAACAAATCTTTAAAGGACCTTATCGATCGTAGCAATCATTTGATCTTTGGTTGCATATCCTTTAGCGACGACGACATATTTATCCCCGACTTGTAAAATGAGTGTTGGGAAACTCGTGACTCCTAACTTAGCCGAACGAGCAAAATCTGCTTTTACCAGTTCTTTCATCATCGGTGATTCAAAAGCTTCGTCAAAAAAAGTTTTATCAAAACCTATCTTATCTAGTATTGAATGATAGGAAGTGGCTAGATGCATGTTTTTATTGTCTACATAAAAAGCCTTTTGTGCTTCTTTAAAAAACATAAATGCTTTTTCTGCGTCTACAGATCTTACGATAACCGTTGCTCTACTAGGCGGTTCCGTGTCGTAAGTGATCTGACCATTATCCAGGATGTCGTAGGTAAATGGAAGTCCAGATGCCTTGTGTACATCTTCCCAGTGATGTGTCAGGAAGTTTTTAAGATCAGTCATCGTCTCCGTATTGTAAGGTCTTAACCCTCCTAATACCACTTCGAATTCTAATTTATCTTTATAATGTTCTTTAACAGCGGCTAAGTTTTCTGAAATACCATAACACCATGAACACATAGGGTCACCTACATAAATGAGTTTATGGTCTTGAGAGAATGATTGGTTCATAAATAAACTAATGAAAATTGATACGTAAAAAAATCGGTTCATAAATACTGAATAAATTAACAAGTGGGATATTTATCTGCTACTAAGTTTAAACGTATAACATAATTTAATTGTGCTTTACATCTCGACAATCCACATGGAAATTCTCCAGTGGCATCTTAACTATTAGCGAATATCTTTATCTCCCTTTAAATTTGTGCTAACAATTTTTACAAAGGTATGTTTAATTATCTCCCCAATATTCCATTCTGCAAGAGCATCAGTAATCGCCCCATTGTATACTGATACGTTTTTTAGCTTTTATTTCTATCGGTGTGATAGTAACAGAATGATCTAGCATTTCCCAGGTCCTAATCACTGATTTATGTTCTACTAATCCTCAAGAAGTCTTCGTAAACCTAAACTGAGTCGTAAACTATGGATTTACAAACGCTTCAAATACTTCAAGTTTCGGTTTGCTGATGAGCATAGCAGATTCGGCGTAAGCCTCTTTATACTAACCGATAATTATCTGAGAAAGGTTTTGATTTTAGCTTTATCATTATCATTTTGAAAGGCAATAATGAGATCGCCATTTTTACTAAAGCATAATCCAGTAGCTACACTATTATCGGTATTAGGGAAGGGTGCAATAGAGATCAGTGTTCCGTCACTTTTTGCGACTATGATATACCTGTTACTTAGGGTGATGTAAATCTGACGTGTTACCGGATCTACTGCGAGTGCTGTCGGATGGAAAGTAATATCTTTTACATCTACGGATTCCATTAAGTTTTTCACCTCTTTTAAGGGAATACTAATGGCAATATCTGCTCTAAATTTTTCCTTCTTAAGATCAAAGGAGTATATATCTATAGCAGTAGCATCAGGTCTAATTTTATGGACAAGCAGTAATCTATTTTCCTCTTTATCATAGTCCATGCCGCTGATGTCTGTAATCGATTGGGACGAATTAAAATAAGTTTTTACGGCCTTGTTTTTAGCTACAGCTATTCTTTTTAAAAAGCCATCGTTCCTAGCTACATAAACATAACCGTCTAAATATGTTACACCTCTGTAATCGGAATCATTAGCGATTGTGATTTGATTAGTCGTATTTTTAGAGAGAACATCGATAGAAAATATAAGAGGATCCTTTTCATTAATGGCCCATATCGTGCGACTTGTGTCTATGGTTATTCCGGCTACATCCGTAATGTTTCGTGATAGTATTATAGTTTGGTCAGGCATATTTAGATTATAGGGAAAAGCCTGATCTACCTCGCAAGAATTTAATGCTAAGCAGAATATAATACATGAATATATTAAAGTAGATAGGTAATCCTTCATTGGTTTTATTTCTATAGAAAGATGGCATTCATAAATAATCTAAAACCTCCATACCAGTAACCTCTAAAAACAGGATTATCCACAAAGCAGATCACTTTTCCTTTTCCTTGTTTTTGCATTACTAGGGCTGGTGATCCTTTTATCATATCTAGATTTTTATTAGAGACATATCCGCTGAGTGAGGGGTTTTCCGTATAGCGTAAAATCACCTTTATATCCGCTTTTGTAGGTTCTTCTAAAAAATGAGTTCCTTTTTTAAAGCTAGGATAAAAAGTATCCGTATAACCTTCGGTAAGTGGATGATCGAGATTCATCTCAGTTGCAAAAATAGCACCACCGATTACCTGAGCGTTTCTACTCGAGGCGGTAGACATGGCTTTCATTTTTCCCGTTTTTGGATCTTTGACCATTCTCTTTTTAAATGAGAGATCTACGAGTCCTTTTTTAGCGGCCCATCTTAGAGCTGTCCCTTCGCAGATAAGTTTTCCACCATTCTGTATCCAGTCTTTCATCTCTGCGACAGACGTAGAGTCTAGCTCATTGTATCGTCCAGATGCCATGATGAGGGTGTTATACTTATTTAATCTTTTAGAGTTTTTAAATTGATGGATATCTATTTTAGTAATGGGTAGGCCATACCGTTTGTCTACGGTGTGCCACATAGCTCCGGTGTAGTATGCTGATATGCCATCTCCCACTAGAATAGCGATTTTAGGTTTTACTACCATGTTATTATCATCACTATACACTAGGGTGTCAGATCGCTCAGCATATAATTTTTGATAGGTTTTATCGATCAGATTCGTTCGTAAAAATTGATTCTTTTTTGTTGATATTTTTAGTTTGTCACTGGATGTTATTTCTGAGTAACTGAGATCGTAGGCTAGTGGTAGTGTCCATGCAGAAACATCATAAAAGATACTGTCTCTAAACGTACTTACTTTTTCAAAGATCGTTTTTACCAGTTTGTAATCTTTCTGGTCCAGAGGGATGTAATAAGATCCAGATGGATAAGTAATTTGTTCTTTTGCAAAATCTGCTGTTGTTTTTTGATATAGTATTTGATGCTGGCCGAGCTTATTGATAAAGCTACTCATCTTTGTTTTATCATCATCGTAAAAAATGTAACCCTTTGTAGGATTATCTGCAGCTTCCTTTTTTACGTTTAAATAAAAATCTCTCTGATATTCTTTAAGTACAGTCATCATGTTTAAGCAAGCCTCCTGGGTAGATAAACTTGTAGCTACTTGATTACGGATAGCAAAAGAAAATTCTCTCATACCATTATCCGTTTCTTGTTTATGACCTCTTGTACTTGCTTGTTCAAAAAGGATACCGATAGCTCCATTAGCATCTGGATAAGTTGATCCTTTACCGTAGTAAAAATCATCATATCTTTTTTTCATAAAATACTCCGATCCTATAGCGTCTAAATACTTCATGTGGTACTGTGCGATATCCTCGGTTAGATCTTGGTTTTTTTGCGGGGTATTAGGATTAGTACGAGACGGAACACCAGGCTGGAAAAAGAAGGTGGAGTTCTTTCCCATCTCATGATGATCAGTTAGCACATTAGGTTTCCAGTGATGGAAGTTTTTTATTCGAGCTCTACTCTCCGGATGTACGAGTAGTAACCAGTCTCTGTTTAGATCAAACCAGTAGTGGTTAGTTCTGCCACCGGGCCATTCTTCGGAAAACTCCCTGTCGTTTTCGTCGCCGATAACGTTTGCATTTTTATGCATGTTTACCCAGGTTGCAAATCGATTTAGTCCGTCGGGGTTATAACACGGATCTATAATAACGATACTTTTTTCTAAGAGTGATTTTATCGCTTTACTTTCTCCAGCAGCCAGGTAATATGCATTAAGCATGGCGGCATTAGATCCACTGGCCTCATTACCGTGTATACTGTAACCCTGATAAAGTACGAGTGGTGTTTTGTTCAGGTCGAGAGATTTAGAGATTTCCGCATCACATAATTTTAAGTGTTGTTTTCTTAATGCTTCTAGATTTTTATGATTCTCCGGTGTAGTATAAATCAGATTAAGAAGGGGTCTGTTTTCATGTGTACGTCCTATTTCTTTTAGTGCGATACGATCACTGAGACGAGCTAACTCTTTACAATAGGCAACCAGCTGATCGTGAGAAATATGCCATTCACCGATTTGATAACCTAGAAATTCCTCGGGAGTCGGGATAGAGGAATCGTATTCTATTTGAGGCAAGTAATAATTTAAGTCTTTAGGTTGAGCGTAACTGATATTTAGATAAAATATCATGTATAATACTATTGCAATAAGTCGAGGGTTATAAATCATAAAGTTTTACTTTTGACGCTCTCAAAGTAAGGAATAAATGAATATTTTTCTACTCGTATTTGTGATCGGACTCGTAATTGCTTTGATATTCCTTAATATCTATTTCCGGATGAAAATTATTAAGGATTATAAGTACCTGGTAAAGAACAAAATAGAATTTACGACTGGGCATATCTTTAATAAATCTAAAATGGAGGAGGAAATTATACCTCGATATCCTAAACACGCTGATCGGATACGACTTTTTAGCGATCATATCAGATATTCCTTAAAATGGGCATTGGGAATTATTTTAGTTTTGACCATCTTAGGCATCTGTTTAAAATTTACGCAATAGTGGGGATCAAAATAGGAGTGATCGGTACTGGACATCTAGGAGAGATCCATATAAAATGCCTAAGGGAGACGGCTTTTGATCTCGTAGGTTGCTATGATATAAATTTGGAGCGATCGGCTGTTATATCTTCCTCCTATCGTATTAAATCATATGATTCATTGGATCACCTCATAGAGGATGCAGATGCTTTGATAATTGCAAGTACGACTAAGTCTCATTATGAGATTGCCCTTAAAGTGATCAATAATGGGAAGCACGCTTTTATAGAAAAGCCATTTGTGGAATCGACGGAGGAGGGTAGGGATTTATTGGCTTTAGCCAATGAAAAAAATGTCAAAGTACAACTAGGTCATGTAGAACGATATAATCCTGTGGTCAAGTCTATAGAAAAGTCTGGCTTAAAACCAAAATTTATCGAGGCACACAGGCTCGCCATATTTAACCCTAGAGGAAATGATGTTTCTGTAGTCATGGATCTCATGATACATGATCTCGATTTACTGGCTTATTTTGTAAAAGCTGAGGTAACCTCTATCGTTGCTAATGGTGTAAATGTAATAGAGCACTCTCCAGATATCTGTAGTGCCAGAATCAATTTTGACAATGGCTGTGTTGCAAATCTTACAGCTAGTAGAATCAGTCTAAAGCAAATGAGGAAGTTTAGAATATTCCAAGAGGATAAGTATATCAGCTTAGACTTTTTAAATAAGGAGACTCAGGTGGTTAGTTTGTCAGAACATACGTCCGATCGTGATAGTCAGATGTCTATCGATACTAAAATGGGTAAAAAGTATATCAGTATTGTATCTCCAGAGGTTATTCCTAATAATGCTATTGTGGACGAACTAAAAGATTTTCATTCGGCAATAGCCGATAATACAACTACAAGCGTTACTATAACAGACGGATTAAAATCCCTAGTTATGGCAGAAAAAATCCAAGAATGTATTTTTAATAACAACCAAAATAGGTCATGAGGTTTATACGATTATTTGTTTTAGTGATGATTATCCATTTTTCTTCATGTGGTATTTTTGATGGATCTGATGCTACAGAAAATTTTATCCATTTTAAAAGACCTAATCATATTACAACTTTAGGGCAGGGCAGCAATGAGCATAGAATAAAAGATTTATGGGTCACTATGGATCAGCAAGATCTAGGAGTATGGCCTATTAATAGTACCGTTCCTTTTTTACCAGAATTAGATCCTGCCACGATTAGAGTAAATGCCGGAGTGAGGAATAATGGAGCTTTTACATCTAGTATTACCTATCCATTTTACGAGACTGTAATTTTAGAAAAGAACTTTGTAGATAATGAAGTGGACACGATTACACTAGATTTTAGGTATAAAGATGTGACTAAGTTTTCTTTTATAGAGGATTTTGAAGGTAATCATCTCTTTACAAAAGATGAAGATGATGATCCTGAATCACAAGTTGATATTCAAGAAATAGATGGTTCTAAAGTAGCTGTTCTAAATGTGAAGCCTGATCATGAGATTGTGGATGTATCTACCTCTATTGCTTATTTTGATGTTGTAGGGACTAATAATTTTGTTTTTCTGGAATTAGAATATAAGGCAGAAACTACCTTTACGGTAGGCGTTAATGCCGTCTCTAGTACAGGTGAGGAAGCTTTTGTTCCGTTTATTTTTTTAGTAGAATCTAATGAGTGGAACAAAGTATATTTAAATTTATCGGAAACTGTACAATTGCAAAATGTAGAGAGCTTTAGAGTGAGACTAACGTTACAAAGTTCTTCTGCTACGGCTGACGAGACTGTCTATATCGATAATATTAAGCTGCTCCATTTTTAAATAATAAATGAAAAGTAGACCTCGTATAGCACTTCTGATTTACCAATTCGCTGATTTTTTATCGGCGATGTTAGCGTGGTTTGTGTTTTTTATTTTTAGAAAAAGAGTAGAATACCCTGGTTTGCCTATCGATCAGATTTTAGAAGATCAGAAGCTTTACCTCGGGCTCTTAGTGATTCCTGTTTTTTGGTTTTTGATGTATTCTGTTTTTGATAAGTATACAGACATATATCGGTATTCCAGATGGGCGACTTTTAAAAGGACAATCACCTTATCGTTTATAGGATCATTAGTTTTATTTTTTACCATTTTATTAGACGATACAGTTTATGAAAATATATCCTATATCCGTGCTTTATTTTCCTTATTTGCAATCCACTTTTTATTGACGATTACTTTTAGGATGATCCTGCTGAGTTATGCAAAAAATAAATTAAAAGCAGGTAAGGTATCCTATAATACACTGATCATAGGAGGAGATAGTAATGCAGTAGATTTGTACACAGATCTTACTAGTAGACCTCACAGTCTAGGTCATAAATTTATAGGCTTTATAGACTCTAATGATAAAAGCCAAAATCATTTATCTACTCATATCCCTAATCTAGGAACGATTAAAAATATAGATCAGGTCATAAAAGAAAAAGAAATTCAGGACATCATTATAGCTGTAGAAACTTCTGAACATAAACAGCTGCGAAAAATTTTAAATATACTTTTTGATTATAAAGAGGAGCTATTAGTAAAGGTTATTCCTGATATGTATGATATCATTTTAGGCTCGGTAAAAATGAATCACTTATATGGTGCTGTATTAATAGAAGTAGAGCAGGAGCTTATGCCTAAGTGGCAACGGATCGTAAAGCGAGCGATGGACGTTTTTGTAAGCTTGGTTGCGTTGATCGTTTTATCTCCCTTGTTATTATTCATTATAATAAGGGTAAAGTTTTCTTCAGAAGGAGAGATTTTCTTTAAGCAAGAACGGATCGGAATAAACCAGCAACCTTTTAATATTATAAAGTTTAGATCCATGAGAGTCAATGCAGAAAAAGATGGACCTCAGTTATCTCATGATCATGATCCTAGAGTAACTTCTTGGGGAAGGACGATGCGTAAATGGAGACTGGATGAGTTACCGCAGTTCTGGAATGTCCTAAAAGGAGAAATGTCTCTAGTAGGTCCTCGACCCGAACGAGCATTTTTTATAGAACGCATTTCTGAGGTGGAGCCGCACTATAAACATTTACTTAAGGTTAGACCAGGCATTACATCATGGGGACAAGTAAAGTATGGCTATGCCTCTAATCTAGATCAAATGCTCCAACGTTTAAAATATGACATACTATATATAGAAAACATGTCGCTATCTCTGGATTTTAAAATATTGTTTTACACCGTTCTCGTTTTAATACAAGGAAAAGGTAAGTAGATGAGGGAAATACGTAAATACGGACTCATAGGATATCCTCTAAGTCATTCTTTTTCGCCTACATATTTTAAAGAGAAATTTTTAAAAGAAAATATATCTAATACCAGTTATCTATCTTATCCGATCGCAGATATCCAACAGATATGGAATATTCTACCGAGTGATATACAAGGTTTTAATGTCACTATTCCATACAAAGAAAAGATTATTCCTTTTTTAGACGCTCTAGATCATACTGCAAAAAAAATCAAGGCTGTAAATACTGTAAAAAAAGAAAATGATCGGTGGATCGGATATAATACTGATGTATACGGATTTAAGGAAACCATCCAGAGATTTATAGGTCGTAGAAAAATAAAGGAAGCTATGGTCCTCGGTAATGGAGGTGCCGCTAAAGCAGTTATTTATGCACTCAAAAACCTAAATATCAAAGTTCATATTATTTCGCGAAAGCGGGGATATAGAGGTTATAAGAATTTAGATAGAGCATTTATTTGTAGAAATAAACTAATTATAAATACGACTCCTTTAGGAATGCATCCTCATGATAAAAAGCATCCTGATATTCCTTATGCTTTTATTGAACAAAAACATTTACTATTTGATTTAATCTATAATCCCAAAAAAACTCTATTTTTGAAAAGAGGAGAGGAGAATGGAGCATTTATAAAAAATGGTTTAGAAATGCTGCATTTACAAGCAGAGAAATCATGGGAAATATGGAATTCTCACACTAAAAACAACAACGATAATGTCCGAACCAGAGCCGGAGAACAACTCGGTTAATCTCGATTTTAATAATACGGAAATCGCATTCTATGATAAGTCTGATAGTGAATTAACAAACACCTATCGCTTGTTTAAATTGATGAGCCAAAAGTTTTTAGTAGACATGGGTTCAGTAATCGGTTTATTCGCCGTAAAGGCAAACCTTCCTTTTGTAAAACCCATTGTACGTAAAACGATTTTTAAACAGTTTGTTGGAGGAGAAAATTTACTAGATTGTCAGCCTGCTATAGATCGGTTACATAAAAACAACACACTCACGATACTAGATTATGGTGCAGAAGGTAAATCAGGAGAGGATGCTCTGGATGAGGTGATGAAAGAAACCATAAAGGCAGTAGAGTTAGCGGCTTCTAATAGCTCTGTTCCAGCCATCAGTACTAAACTTACAGGATTAGCAGATGATGCATTGCTATTAAAATGCAATGAAGAGCAATCTTTAAATCCTGCCGAGCAACTAAACTACGAGCGCTTAATCGATAGAATATCTCAGGTATGCTCTAGAGCGGAAGAATTAGGAGTCTCTGTACTGGTAGATGCGGAAGAAAGCTGGATGCAAGTGGCCATAGATAAAATCGTAGATGAGATGATGGCTAAGTTTAATAAAGAAAAAGTAGTCGTTTATAATACTTATCAGTTATATCGACACGATAAACTAGCTCAGCTCAAAGCAGACCATCAGATCGCTCTAAAGAATGGATATCGCATCGGAGCAAAATTAGTAAGGGGAGCTTATATGGATAAAGAGAGAAAACGAGCTGAGGAAAAAGGGTATACTTCTCCCATACATAAAAATAAGGAAGCAGTAGACAGAGACTATGATCTGTCCTTAAAATACTGCATGGAAAATTATGAAACTATAGGTTCGATCTGTGCGACGCATAATATCAATAGTAATCTCTATCAGGCAAAACTTATTGAAGAACTAGGTATCCCTAAAGATCACGAGCACATAAATTTTTGCCAGCTTTATGGAATGAGTGATTACATTACCTTTAATCTAGCGGATGCTGGTTTTAACGTAGCCAAGTACGTGCCGTATGGTCCTATTAAGGAAGTTGTTCCATATCTTATCCGTCGTGCTAAAGAAAATACCTCCATCACTGGAGAAGTAGGACGAGAGCTAGAGTTTATCACCAAAGAAATGAAGCGAAGAGGTAAGTAGTTTTTTAGTAACAATTATGCTGTAAAAAGTAGTGCGTTTCGATGACTATTTGTTCCTGTTAACGAATTACTAGAAATTACCTAGTTGCTTATAACGAGCAAATCGTAATTAGAGTAGTACATCAATTAAAAAACCATTTTCTTATCATTTAGACTAAGTGTAAAGCAGGACGAATTTTTTTACAAGCTAGGAGTACGAGATATTGAGCTTTTTTATTTAGTAGTAAACTTACAAGTTGTTCATGGTAAGGAGTCCCAGGTAACTAGATAAACGTAAAAACTACCTTCCTTGTCATTTCGAAGAAGTGCAACGCAAGGAAAATTCGGCTCTATGTTGATCAGAATGGGTGAGTGATTAAATGCTAGGTATACTTTTAAGTTATGCAAGGATTGACCTTTTTGATTTTAGTGGATAAATTTTTAAAATCCGTTAAAAACAAAATAGTGTTTGAGCAGAACTAAGAATTGTGAGAATAAGATATGCTAATGGGATAGTATAATTAATAATGTGAAAATCAGCTGATATTACGAGTTTATTTTGTTTAGGATTTTAAGGATTTAGGAGCGTTAAGAAATCAAAACAGTCTTGAATTTTTGTTTCTTTTGCTTCAAGGCAAAAGAAAAAGAGGCATTTGAATATGAACTTAAATGACAATCAGAATGGA
>CALLXF010000047.1 GCA_938015805.1 uncultured Saprospiraceae bacterium
GATGTAGAGGAGAAAGGAGTGTACTACTACAGAATCAAGCAAGTAGATCTAAACGGAAACTATAGTTACAGTAAGATCATAGATATCAGAATAGCAGGAGGAGGAAAAGAAGAGATAACACTTTATCCAAATCCAGCGGTAGATAAGTTTACTGTAAATGTATCGATACCAGAAAGGTCATCAGTAGAGGTGAGTATCTGGGATGCGACAGGAAAACTGATCAGAACTAGCGTAATGAACGAAGTACTAGAAGCAGGAAACCACGAGCAAGAGATAGAAGTAAGTGATTTACCAGCAGGAATGTACAACGTAAAAGTAACGATAGAAAATACAGTGTATAATAAGAAGCTAATGATAGTTGATTAACAACCGTTGCGAAGCAATATTGACGAGTAAGTCAATATAGGTTGTTAACCGAGTGCATACCACGAGGGTGGGCAGCTTGCGAAGCAATATTGACGAGTAAGTCAATATAGGTTGTTAACCGAGTGCATACCACGAGGGTGGGAGGCACAAATTAACGCTTAGTAAAAACGCAAAGGTCATCCCAATGATCGATAAAAGGCTGCATCCAAAAGGTGCAGCCTTTTTTTATTATAAGGGGAGTTTTAAGTAATATATTTCTAATAGTTGACTAACTACCTTAGTTTATATAAAACTAGATTTTGCTAGTTAATCAAGGGTATCCTAATATTAAGGAGAAGCTGCGTCCAAAAGATGCAGCTTCTTTTTTGGTTGTCAATTTAGGTGATTTGATTATCTTAATATTGACTAATTTTAAAACTCAATTAAAAATTATGCACATTCCATATTTCCTATTGGTCGTTTTAATTTGTTTATCTTGTAAAGGAAAACCAGACTTACCTAAATCTGAGAACGCATTAAAGTCATATCTTAATACAGAACTTACCTTGCCTCCAGGTTTTGTAATAGAACCATATGCCACAGATGTGGAAAATGCAAGATCGATGAGTATCAGTCCATCTGGAATTGTTTATGTAGGGAATAGGGGTGGAGATAAGGTGTATGCTCTTCAAGATACAGATGGGGATCATAAAGTAGATCGTAAATATATTTTATTAGAAGGAGGGAATATGCCTAATGGTGTTACTTATTATGAAGGAGACTTATATATAGCAGAAGTAAATCGTATTCTTAAATTTGAAAACGTAGAGTCTAAATTAGATAATCCGGGTGAACCGATAGTCGTATACGATGGTTATCCTACGGAGAGTCATCATGGATGGAAGTATATTGCCTTTGGCCCTGACGGAAAGTTATATGTGCCAGTTGGTGCTCCATGTAATATTTGTGAATCCGAGGACCCAATATTTAATACCATTACTCGTATAAATAAAGATGGAACTGATGTAGAGATCGTTCATTCAGGAGTGAGAAATACGGTAGGATTTACTTGGCATCCGGAAACTAATGAACTGTGGTTTACAGATAACAACAGAGATAGATGGGGAGACGATAAACCAGCTTGCGAATTAAACAAAGCGATAAAAGATGGAGGTCATTATGGATATCCTTACTGTCATCAAGGAGATATGTTAGACGATAAATATGGAAACGGTAAGGACTGCAATGATTATATACCTCCTGTACAAAATCTCGGACCTCACTCTGCACCTCTAGGCGTAAAGTTTTATACTGGTGATATGTTTCCAGAAAAGTACAAAAGTAATGTTGCGTTTATAGCCGAACATGGATCTTGGAATCGATCAAAAAAAATAGGGTATCAGATTAGTATAGTAACATTGGACGAAAGTCATAACGCAATTAGCTATGAGCCTTTTATAAGTGGCTGGCTAAACGATGAGTCGCAAGATGTATCTGGAAGACCAGTGGATATTGCATGGATGTCTGATGGATCTATGCTGATCAGTGATGATTTTGCCGATATGATTTATAGAGTCTCTTATATAGGCAGTTAAAAAATATATAATGGACTAGTTTAATAATTGTGTAACGACCGGCATTATTTCCATTACCCATAAACTGTACTGGAATTCACTTGGATGTAAATTATCAGAAGCTAGGGCCATTTCCCCATCACCGAGATTTCTGGAAATTTCTGTAATGTTTATAAAAGGTATATCTTTCTCTAAGCATTTACCTTCCATGTAGCTATTGTACATATTAAGTTCTGCAGCGATTTGTGGAGCGTTACTCATCCCAAACGGAGTCACGCCATAATCAGGAATAGAAACTACAAAAACTCGGTCTTCCAGGGTACTTAATAAAATGGAAGTTTCTAATAATGTATCAAATTCATTTTTAAAAGTTTCAAAACTTCCTCCTTGATATTGATTATTGACCCCGATAAGTAGAGATATTAGATCATGCTTTTCTGGCTGGACTGCACTTATCTGATTGATTAAATTTGTGGTAGTCCATCCTGTTTGTGCTATTAGTTGAAGCGGATCCAGAAAAATCTGACCTTGCGCTTTTAACGAATCAGCAAGCTGTAAAGGCCAGCTGCTTTCCTGATTAACTCCCTGTCCTATAGTGTAAGAATCGCCTAGTGCAAGGTAAGAATAAGTAGTAGTCATCTCTTCTATTTCCATTTCCTCTACTTCCATTTCTAAGGGGTGGGTGGAACAAGAATATAAACAGATGTAAAAAATGAATAATTGAAAATATCTCATGTGGCTGATTTTTTAATGTTAACTCATCGGAAAAACGCCGATTAGGTTTTCTAACGTAGGATTTTTTCTTCCTCCTTTTGGTTCGATGGTTATGGCATAAGCATTACTACCTGATTCGTATTGTACTTCTTTTATATCCGTTGCATTTTCAAAAACATCGAGCGGAATGGGATCTACGTCATTCTTTAATGACCATAATTGATACGACTGATTATTATTAAGCGGAGGTAAAAACTGGAATTGTATAAAGTTTCTCTTAGTCTCATTGTTAGTATTTAAGATCATTTTGGTTTCTTGATATTTTTCTGATGCTTGGATATTTACAACCTGATTATTGATATGATTTATTGCTTTGTATACTGCTATTTTTTCTTCAAGTTCTTGGTTGTTTTCCACGCATTTTTGCTCGAGGGCGATTCTTTCTGATTGAAAAAAGATATCTTGGTTATAATTACGGTTCACTTGAAAAATGATTATTCCAGCCATAATTATGGAACTGATTCCTAAAGCTATAGTAGTTCTTTTTGACGATAGCTGATGGATCGGAGATAAAGTGCTGCAGTTTAAAACCTGTTGCAAAATATCTCTAGGTGCTGAGACAGCATGAGCTTTTGCGTATAAGTAAAAGGTATTTTCTATTTCATACAAATCTTTTTTCAATTCTGGAAATCGAACCAAGTGTGCTTTTATCGAGTCATTATCATGCACGTCGAGATCTCCTAAAACATAAAGCTCCAGTAATCCAGATTGTCGTATTTGTTTAATAGTCATTGCACGTATTTTATTTCATTGGCTTAAAGCCAATGAAAAATTGTCCTTTTTTAAAGTTTTTGATTTTAAGATGAATTACTTCTTCTCGATAGTAAAAAACCTTACTCGATATGAATTTGAGAATTAAAATACAAGGATCGTCTCCTCACAAAGCGAATCCTCATTTTAATTTAGACTTCATACATACTTACGAGTAAAGTGAAGTGATCGGTTTTAAAATTTAATAAAACTATCAGACAAATCTCAGTCGTATCATATAATAGAGAAAGGCTTAAGTAGTTTTTTACAGATTCGTAGTGATCATTTAGATATTCCTCAAAAGAGGTGCTGGGGTGATCAATATAATAATTTTTCGATTCAAAAAATCCAAATTGTATTGTGCACCCGTAAGTATATATAATAACAGGAACTTATGAAAAGACTTAAGTTCTGTTTTGAAAAATAAGAATTAGAATGTCATGTTTGTGATATTCTTGACAGGGCTCCTTTGACGAGAGTCGGAGGGGCTTTCTGTCTCTTAAATTGATAATCTGAAGTGATCTACTTGTAGGTGAATAGAAATAATAATTTCGTCGCATACACGGACAGGTCTCACTAATTTTTATTAATTTTATAGGGTCAAGAATTATCTACATTATTTTTCTCAAGCAGACGAGGGAAATTGTAAAGCAAAGTGATTTAAAAGGAAGCCGTTCAGGTTTATCTTAGAAAGAAAGAATTGCTCTTTCAAACATTCCATTCTAAACATTTTATATCAGCAGTATTTACGGGACTATCAGTGTATTCTGGTTCGTAAGTTTCTAGCTATTTACTCTTATCTCATTTCTCTTGACGAGAGATGAGAAGTACTTAATTAATACAATACAAAATTCTTAATTATGAAAAGATTCTTTCTCACAGATCAAAATTTACTCAAGTCGATCCAAAATTTGGCCTTGATTATTTTTGCTCTAATGATTTCGTTTGACATAGATGCTTCCAGTCACCGAGAAGCACCGCTTATCTCCAACGATCCACTAGCGGATAACACCGATCTGTATGCTTTTAGAAGTCCAGATAATCCTAATACGATTACGATTATTGCAAGCTACATTCCAGGACAAGTTCCTCATGGGGGACCTAACTATTATAGTTTTGGTGAGAATATAAGATACCAAATCCATATTGATAATGATGCTGCAGTTGCCGGTGACGAGATCATTTACAGAATGACTTTTAATAAAGTAAATGAAGACCCGACTACGTTTTTTAATATCCGCCTGGGGCAGGAAAATTTAAAAACGACCTACACGCTAGAGAGAAGTATGGATGGAGGGTCTACGTTTGTTACTATCCTTACTGATGGTGTTGTGCCTCCACCTAATATCGGACCTCGATCTATTGAGAGTAGTGCAGGTTTAGGACAGCCATATGCTGTAATCTTTAATAATGCTATTACGACTGCGACTACTGGGGAGACCGTTTTTGCAGGACCTACCGATGATCCATTTTTTGTAGATTTAGGAGGTATTTTTGACTTAGGTGATGCTCCTAGACAGGGTAGTGGTCCTAGAGATGGTTTAGCAAAATATAATGTACATTCTATTGCCTTGCAGATTCCGATATCTACACTTTTAAAGGAAGGTGCAGCTTCGTCTCCAACCTCTATTTTAGATTCTGACTATGTAATTGGAGTTTGGGCTTCTGCAAGTCGACCAGCGATAAAAACTTTAGGTACTGATGGAAGCGTAGATTATTCTGGAGATTGGGTTCAGGTATCTAGAATAGGTATGCCACTTACAAACGAGGCAGTTATTCCAGTAGGTCAAAAAGATTTTTGGAATAAAATTAGTCCTTATGACGAGATTTCTGAAACAACCTTAGATGAGTATTTTTATAACCCAGAGCTAGCATTATACATGGATGATTCGCAGTTTGGAGGAGCGGTTCCAGCTTTTTCTCCACTACGTATCCAATCTGCTTCTTTAGGAAGTTTTGATTTTAGAAATGGTCAAGATGGTTTATATGGTCTTAAAGGAGATCCAGCATTAGCAGGAACGGCCTTAGACGATGCGGTATTTGGAACATTATTATTACCGGCTCCGGGAAAACCTAGGTCAGTAGATTTATGGCCAACTTTCCATACTGGAGTTCCTAACGTAATACCATACCAGTTAGCTACTGGTAAAGGTGGAAACCCTCTTGCAGCAGGAAAACCTTTTATCAATAATTTTTTACCTAACGGTGGAGATATGCTCCGTTTAAATATGGCAGTACCTCCGACACCTAGGACAGATCCTAATTTTAGTGCTCTTGGTATCATCCAAGCAGCGGCAATAGGATTAACAGTAGCACCTTTTAATACTACGACGGATTTAGAGTTTATTCCTAATATGGATGGATTCCCTAACGGTCGTAGGTTAGAGGATGATGTGACTAGAATAGAATTGCAAGCAGTAGCAGGGGTAGTCCTGGCAGCTGTAGGATTATGGTATGATGATTATGATCCAGCTTCTTCTCCTAGTCCAGTAACGGGTGATTTACTAAATGTGCTTACCTACTCTACTGGAGTAGATAATAATGACACCCCATTTTCTTCTAGCTTTCCATATTTAGCTATGCCATGGAGAGGTACTGAGATCGGCCAATAGGTGATAAGAGCTTTTAATGTTATTGAATAATAGAAAAGATAAATGATAAAAATGAAAAATAATTTTATAAAAAATATATCGATCACCATGATCGTAATGCTGCTCGCTTTTACAGCTGCATTTTCCTCGAGTCACAGAGAGGCTCCACTTATTGCAAACGATCCGCTAGCCGATAACGTAGACTTGTATGCGTTTAAAAGTCCGGATAATCCAGACATGATTACACTGATCGCAACTTATGTTCCGTTACAGTTACCTCACGGAGGTCCTAATTATTATTCCTTTGGGGAGAACATAAGATATGAAATACATGTAGATAATGACGCTGCTGTTGCAGGAGATGAAATCATCTACCGATTTACGTTTACAGTAGTAAACGAGGATCCGACAACTTTTTTTAATATTAGACTCGGAGCCCAAAACCAAAAAACGACCTATAACCTAGATCGAAGTATAGACGGTGGAGCTAGTTTTCAAACAATCATAACGGATGGATACGTTCCGCCTAATAATATCGGAGATAGATCTATTACTGGAGCAGCAGGTTTAGGATCAGATTATAATACACTTTTTCAGAACGGTATCTCTACAGCGACATCTGGGGAATCTGTTTTTGCAGGGCCTACTGATGATCCATTTTTTGTAGACCTAGGAGGGATTTTTGATTTAGGAGATGCTCCTAGACAAGATGGTACTCCAGTAGATGGTGTAGCATGTTATAATGTTAGTGCTATCGCTATCCAAGTACCTATCAGTACACTTTTAAAAGCAGGAGCTCCTGCGACACCTACGAGTATTTTAGATTCTGATTATGTAATCGGAGTATGGGCTTCTGCAAGTCGTCCTGCTGTGACTACGATAAGTAAAGATAATGATGATCAGTTTTCTGGAGATTGGGTACAGGTGTCGAGATTAGGGATGCCTTTAACTAACGAGGCCGTTATTCCTATAGGTGATAAAGATTACTGGAATGCTATTTCCCCTTACGATGAGATTACAGAGACTACACTAGATGAGTATTTTTATAATCCAGAACTGGCATTATACATGGATGATTCTCAGTTTGGTGGAGCGGTTCCTGCATTTGCAGATTTAAGAGTTCAGTCAGCTTCTTTAGGAATGTTTGATTTTAGAAATGGACAAGATGGATTATTTGTACTTAAAGGAAATCCAGCACTAGACGGTACCGCTTTAGACGACGCTGTTTTTGGAAACTTATTATTACCCGCCGCTGGAAAACCAAGATCCGTGGATCTATGGCCAACTTTCCATACAGGTGTACCTAACGTAAGACCTTATCAGTTGGCGACAGGTAAAGGAGGAGATCCGTTAGCAGCAGGAAAACCATTTATAAATAACTTTTTACCTAATGGTGGAGACATGCTCAGATTAAATATGGCCGTCCCAGCAACCCCTAGAGATGATGCTAATTTTAGTACTTTAGGTTTAGTGCAAGCCGCTGCCATAGGACTTACCGTTGCCCCTTTTAATACGTCTACAGATTTAGAATTTATTCCTAATATGGATGGATTCCCTAACGGTCGTCGATTAGAAGATGATGTAACCAGAATAGAATTACAAGCCGTAGCCGGAGTAGTATTAGCAGCAGTAGGATTATGGTATGATGATTATGATCCGGCAACTTCTCCTAGTCCTGTTACAGAAGATTTATTAGGTGTTTTAGGTTACACGACTGGGGTCGAAAGTAATGACGAGCCTTTTACAGGATCTTTTCCTTACTTAGCACAGCCGCATAGTGGTACAGGTGACTGTAGTGGAGAGTTGTTCTTCCAGTCACAGCCGTTATTAGATAATCCAGATGCAAAGGTGTTTGTTTCTAGTAATAATTCCGGGGTAATAGGAGTATATAATTTTGATGATGCTGGAAATTCTAGTATGAATAATTTTGACGCTTCCGCGAATGATGCCGATGGTATCCATTACGATGAAGCTAATGATGTTATTTACCAGTTAAATAGATCAGCAAATGTGATCAATGCATACAGCGATGTACAAGCAAGTATCTCTTCAGGTATAGCACCTACACTTACAGCAACTTCTTCTTCCGATTTTATAAACGGAAGAGAGATCGCAGTACTAGGTGATAAATTAGTAGTAGCACAGGATGCTAATGGTGCAAACGGTGATGTAAACCAGTTTGTAACATACACTATCAGTCCTACATCGATCACATTAGATAAAGTACAAGCAACTAATATAAATTTATGGGGAATTGCATTTGATGGAGATGATTTAGTTGCGATCGTAGATAATTCTGCTGATGTTGCTGTTTTTAATAACTTTCTAGCATTGCCAGCTGGTCCAGTTACTGCAAACACGACAGTAACGGTATCTAGTATGGTAAGAACCCATGGCTTAGCTTATGATGCCTCTAACGACATCATGATTCTTACCGATGTAGGAAGTGGTGCAGTAGCAGATGACGGTGCTTTAGTTTATATTACTAATTGGTCAGGAGCGATTTCTGATGGGACAGTTACGGATGCAGAGCAATTAAGAATAGCGGGTCCGTTATCGTTACTCGGTAATCCTGTAGATGTAGCATATGATCATGATGCGGGATCAATTTACGTTGCAGAAAGAGCAAATGCAGGTGGACGATTTTTAACTTTTACAGTACCTACCACTGATGGAGATGTAGCTCCTGCTGGTAATGATTTCTTTCAGGGAGCATCTGCGGTTACATATAGTAATTGCAGAGTTATTGCGGTTCCGGAATCTATTGTTTATTATGATCTGAATGGCTGTACCTCTTTTGATAATGATGGTACTAATATGGATTACTCAGAATTTACACCTGATTACCCTAATGTATTGGATTGTGGATCTGTAACTGCAGGAAATGTAAACAGACAACCAGCAAACTTAAATGTCCACTCTTGTACGCCAGGAGTAAATGGAACTGAGGCGATGTGTGTAGGTTCTATGAACTCGTGTAATTATAATGCAGGAAGTGATAAGTCCATTTTATTTAACGTAACACTTACACCTAGTGCAGGAGAGACGGCGAGTATATCTTCATTATCTTTCTTTGAAAAAGCACCAGAAATGTTTGATTGGATAGACGGACCTTCTGGTCCTAATAATTATCCTACGCTTTATGGAGTTAGGGTTCTTAAAGATGGAGTAGAAATATTTACATCTTCTGGCCTAGCAACTACGACAGACTGGACATTAGAATCTTTTGATTTTAGTGATTCTGCATTCTCTACCACGGTTGCATCGACTTATACATTTGAATTATTAGGTTATTGCTTGGTAGGAAACGGAGCATCAGTAAATGCATGGGATATAGATGAGGTAAATGTTTTTGGGCAGTGTGGAGCGAGTAATAGAGTTGCAGTTAGAGGATCTGTGAGGACATATGCTGGTGATGGTGTAGAAGAAGCTACCGTTACTATAGATAGTGACCAGGATGGATTTCCTCAGGATATCGTGACAGCTGCTGACGGATATTATGCATTTGAGAATTTACCTACAGGGGCAGACTATAAATTAAAAGGAGTTAAAAATGATGACCATAAAAATGGTGTTTCTACTTTAGATTTAATCTTAGTACAGAAGCATTTATTAGGTCTACAAACTTTTGATGATGTTTATAAGTATATCGCTGCTGATGTAAATCAGAGTAATCACATATCTGCTTTAGATCTCATTGTAATGAGAAAATTGATTCTTGGAATCTATGATGAGTTTCCTTCTGATATGAGTTGGAACTTTGTAGATAGTAATGAGGAACTTACCGTAGATAATATTTACGACATGGATCACTTTATTGCATTAGATGCACTAGATCAAAATACAGATGTTGCTGATCTATTAGCGATAAAATATGGTGATGTAAATAATGATGTAGAGGCTAACTTTAATTCTAAGGTCGTAGATGTGAGATCGGATCTAAGTCTTGACTTTGTTATCCCTAATATGGATGTAAAGAAAGGAGATCGTTTAGCTATACCGTTTAGTTCGACTAATTTTAAAACTGTTTATGGGTTCCAGATGACGATGTCTCTTAACGGACTTATGTTTGAAAACATCAAAGCTAACGGAATCGATATCAATGATGGAAACATGGGTCATCTAGAAGGCAATGCTCATACCTTTAGTTGGTTTAACGAAAATGGAGTAAGCTTAGATGAGAATAACGCATTGTTTACTTTAAATGTTATTGCTGATAAAAATGGTTTTCTTGCAGACATGATCGAATTAAATAATACTCATACTTCTAAAGAAGCCTATAGAGAAAATTTAATCGATAAAATCGATATTAAATTATACACAGATGGTGGACAAGAATTAGTTCAGAATGCCTTATATCAGAATGTACCTAATCCATTTTTGGACTATACAGATATTAGGTTTAATTTGGCCAAAGAAGGTAATACTAAATTGACTATATCTGATGTAACGGGTAAGATAGTGTTTACTACAGAAAAACTGTTTTCTAAAGGATCTCACACTTTTAGTATTCACAAATCTGATCTTTCTTCTGCCACTGGAATTTTATTCTATACACTAGAAGTAAATGACTTTACGGAGACAAGGAAAATGACAGTAATAAAATAATTTTAATAAATTAACAGACCCTTAATTTACAATTACTGATAGGGCTTCCAAATTGGGAGCCCTATTTTTATGTCCATTGTATAGACTTTAGTTTTATACAAAATGCGACGATCGGAAATGCTTTTCTATTGATTAGCATTTTTGTTATTAGAAATTCCCCGACTACATTACCACATATGCACTTGTAATTATAGTAATTAAAAAATCATATTGAAATACAAGAAAGTAATTAGCAGAGAACTGGGGATATCACAATTAGAGGTAACTCCTAATTTGAAGTAACATGGATAATGGAAATTCTATACATACCTAAATCTGATAGATTCTATTAAAGAATATAAAGAACTTAAACTTAAAATCACTTGTGCTTAGTATTCGTAAGAATTGATTAAATAATAGAACATTTTGATTCCAACTGTTTTGGTATCAAAATGTTTTTAATTTACTCTAG
>CALLXF010000048.1 GCA_938015805.1 uncultured Saprospiraceae bacterium
TCCTGCGGGAGATCTTCTATTTGTTAAAGATGTAAATGAGATTACCGGACACATAGAAATTTTTTCTGTAACGGGTAAAAAGATACATACTCAAAAAACTAATAAGCAAACAACAGAAATACTTACAGAAGGTATGACATCTGGAATATATATCATGAAAATATATAACACTGCGGGTAAACTAATCGGTACGACTAAAGTATTAAAGGATTAAATATAAATTAATCATAGCTCTTTATATCTATGAAAAGAAGTCCTGTAGGTTATAAACTTATAGGACTTTTTTTGGCTCTATGATGATCAGAATGAGTGAGTGATTAAATGCTAGGTATAATCCTAAGGTATGCGAGGATTGACCTTTTTGTTTTTAGTGGATACCCTTTTTTTATTCTCGTTAACTTAAGTAAAACTATAATAAAAGCAATTGTTAAAAGCAATGCTATATTTTATGACAGTATTGCTATCTTTTAAGTATGTTTTGCTTACATTTGTATAAAATTAAAATAGTGATGATCATAAACGTGAGAAACAAGGCTAGTATATCTAACAAGTATGTCCGTTTTATAAAGTGGAAACTAAGGAAAATAGATTCTAGATTTAAGAGGCTGATATACTCAGATGTATTTATCACCTCTGAAGGGAAAAAACCAGTAATTTATAAGGCCACTGTAAAACTAGGAATACCCGGTAAAGACATTATAATCTCTAAAACCTCCACCGATCTAAGAAAACTATTTATCCAGCTAAGCAACAAGATAAAACTAAGCTTGGGACAACTTAAGTACAACTAAGATATATAGAAACAACAGATGATTAGTCCTTTACAAAGATTTAAAAAGCTACTTCAGATAGATAAAGAAGACATTACCCAGGTATATATATATGCCTTTTTTAATGGACTCGTAAATTTATCTTTACCTATCGGTATACAAGCGATAATAAACCTAATCCAAGGTGGAGAAATCAGTACTTCCTGGATGATACTTGTCGCTTTTGTAATAGGAGGTATTGTACTTACAGGAATCTTACAGTTACTCCAGTTAAGAATTGTAGAAAATATTGCTCAAAAAATATTTAGTAAAGCCTCTTTCGAATTTGCATATAGAATTCCTTCCATTAAACACAGTGAGTTACATAACTACTATGCACCCGAGCTAGCTAATCGGTTTTTTGATACGATGACAATACAGAAAGGCCTTCCTAAAATATTAATAGACTTCTCTTTGGCATTATTCCAAATTGTGGTGGGTCTCATGGTGTTAAGCTTATATCACTCTTTCTTTATTTTGTTTAGTCTAATCTTAATTGCTCTTATATATATCATCATAGCGATCACCGGTCCTAAAGGTTTAAAAACAAGTTTACTAGAGTCCAAGTATAAATATAAAATCGCCTTCTGGCTTGAGGAAATTGCCAGGTCAAAAATTTCTTTTAAACTTATAAGTGACTCAGACCTTAACTTATCCAAAAGCAACTATCATGTAGATAATTACTTGACGGCAAGAGAATCGCATTTTAAAGTTTTGATTAATCAGTCTGCATTTTTAATCGGATTTAAAATGATCATCGCTGCTGGATTACTTATCACAGGAAGTATCCTAGTATTTAACCAAGAGATGAATATAGGCCAGTTTGTCGCTGCTGAGATCATCATAATCCTCATCATTGCATCTGTAGAAAAACTCATAAAATCTCTAGACTCCATCTACGACGTACTTACAGCCTTAGAAAAAATAGGGTATGTAACTGATATGGAATTAGACAATGATCATGAAGGACTAAAAATAAATGACGATGCTGATTCTTTTCCAATAGCTATGGACAACGTATCTTTTAAATATCCAGATAGTAGTAAAAATACGTTAGATAACATCAGTATAAAATTTCCGGAAAAACAGTCCATATTTATCACCGGACCCTCAAACTCTGGAAAATCTACACTCCTATATTTACTATCTGGAATATTAGAACCTATCAGTGGTGTCATCCAATTTAGAGGTTTACCGATCAAATCTCTGAATAAAAAGCACCTTAGAAGGTTTATTGGATTCTCCTTAAGTTCTAATGAGATTTTCCAAGGGACCATTCTAGAAAATATAGTAATGGGTCGTAAGTCCGTAACCCCTGAGCAGATTATGGAATCTATAAAAACGACCAGACTATTAGACTTTATTTCCTCCGTTCCCTTAGGACTTAAAACTGTTTTAGATCCTGAAGGTCAGCGGATTCCTACTAATATTAAAAACAGAATCTTATTGGCCAGAGCCATAGTAAATAAACCTCCACTTTTGTTTTTAGAAGATCCTCTGGATCATGTACCTGGAGAAGAAAAAGCAAAGATTATAGCTAGCCTTACGGCGAATGATAAACCATGGACTATAGTAGTTACCTCTGTAGATCATATATGGGGAAAATACATCAATAAAAAGATGGTGTTACATAATGGAACGATTTTGTCACACAATTTAAATGACTAAGCGATGCTGAATATTAGTAACAATTCTATAAACGACTACGTAGAAAGAGATCGATATTCTGTTTTCAAAAAATTAGAGGAACGATCGATTTCTAAAATACTACTAAAACTAATGATTATCGTCTCGATCATAGGCATCTGTAGTTTATTTTTACCTTGGACACAAAACATAAGATCCAACGGATATGTCACTTCTCTAAATCCAGATCAAAGACCACAATCGATACAGTCCCTCATAGATGGTAAAATTAAAGAATGGGCCGTAACTGAGGGAGATGATGTTAACATAGGAGATACGATTTTAATCATTACAGAATCTAAGGAGGCATATCTAGATCCTAATCTCCTGAATCAAACCCAAAACCAAATAGACGCAAAGAAGAGCTCGTCTTCCGCTTATCAAGAGAAAGCAGAAATATTAAGTAATCAATACGCAGCAACTCTAAAAAATAAGGAAATATACCTACGCCAAAACACCTTAAAAATCGAGCAAGAAAAACTAAAAATTAAAACAGACAGCATCGCTATGCAAGCTGCTGTAATAAAGTTACAGAACTCAGAAAATCAAAGAAACCGAATTAAAGAGCTTTATGAGAAAGGAATAAAATCTCTAACTGATCTAGAAATAAAAAACCTAAGCGTTCAGGAAGCGATATCTAAAGTAAACGAACTAGAAAACAAAATACTCACGAGCAAAAATGAGCTAAATAAACTGGCAAATAATATATCGGCTATTGCTAATGATTATGACCAGAAACTAGCAAAAATTAATGCAGATAAAATGTCTGCAATTTCTATGCAGTATAGCACTACGAGTGAGGTAAATAAATTAGAGTCTAGCTATAACAACTATAAAGTAAGATCTGACGCATACGTAATCACTTCACCTGTCAAAGGAAAAATAACCCAAGCCCTAAAACAAGGAATCGGAGAGTTTATAAAGGCCGGCGAAGATCTCGTAACCATAGTACCTGCAGTGTTTACAAAGGCTGTAGAAATTTATGTGCGACCTAGAGATATTCCTCTATTGGAAAAAGGACAGTCCGTAAGAATCCAATTTGATGGGTGGCCTGCGATCGTATTTAGTGGATGGCCAGGTAATTCATTTGGTACTTTTGAGGGAGAAGTGTATGCGATAGATAATGATATCAGTATGGATAAAACTGGTAAATATCGAGTCCTCATCACTGAGTCTAAAAATAGTCAAAAATGGCCTGAAGAAATAAGAATAGGTGGAGGAGCAAATGGGATCATCTTATTAAAAGAAGTATCCATCTACTACGAAATATGGAGACAGCTTAATGGCTTTCCACCTGACTATTACGAAAAAGATCAAGAAAAGAACATTAAAACTAAAGCACCAATCAGAAAATTAAAATAAATGAAATTCTATTCGCGTAAGCTCATAAAACCTGGAGACCTTAATGCTAACAACACCCTATTTGGAGGTGCACTACTGAGATGGATAGACGAGGAATCTGGAATCTATGCTATGACCAAACTAGGGACTCAGAAAGTAGTCACTAAGTATATGTCAGAAATTGATTTTATCAGTTCTGGAAAACAAGGAGATGTAATAGAGATCGGAATGGAGTTTATATCCGTAGGTAGAACCTCTATTACTCTTAAATGTGAGGTGCGTAATATTTTTTCTAAAAAGAAAATTATCAGTATCGATAAAATCGTATTTGTAAAAGTAGACCAACATGAAAAACCAGAACCTCATGGTGTTACACTAGAAATGATAAACCAGAACGAACCGATTGCATGAGAGTACTAATCTCCATACTGCTGTCTACATTCTTTTTTAGTCTTTCTGCTCAGTCTGATAAAGTATTTACTTTGGAAGAGTTTATCACTATCGTAAAAGAAAATCATCCTACACTTAAGCAAATAGACTTATTAGAACGTAAATCCAGAGCTTATGAGCGTAAGGCAAAAGGAGGAATAGATCCTACCATTTCCATGGACTATGATAAAAAGTCTTTCGATGATAAAAACTATTTTAATAAATATCAAGGCGTGCTAAAAATACCCACTTGGTACGGAATCGATTTTGAGGCTGGGTATGATTTTTCTAACGGTGATTTTTTAAACAGTGAGCTCACGTTACCAGAAAACGGTCTGGCATATGCGGGAGTAAGAATACCACTAGGAGCAGGATTACTTTTTAACGAACGTCGTAAAATACTAGAAGAATCTAAAATCATTGCACAACTTAACACAGTAAATCAAGTAGAGATCGTAAACAAAGTTTTATCATCCGCATACAAAGCCTATATAAACTGGTTTACGAGATTCCAGGAGATAAATGCATTCCAAAAAGCATTAACTATTACTGATCAAAATTTTGATAACATTAGTGCATCCGTAGAAACAGGTTTAAATCCTGCGGTGGATACATTAGAATACAGACTCAGTTTACTTACTCGAGGAAATATACTTTTAAAAAGTAAACAGGATTTTTTTGAAGCAACTCAGAAACTATCTACATTTCTATGGAGAGAAGGGGTTATTCCACTCGAATTAGAAGAAGAAATTATTCCAGAAGATTTATCTAATGATGAGTGGGAAGTCTTAGTTGCAGAAGCTATTGTAAAACAAGAAGAGCTAATTGCAAGAAACCCTACCCTGGCTAGATTAGATCTAGAAAATGATCAGCTAGCCTTAGAACAAAGAATCCAAAAAGAATTTCTCAAACCTCAGTTAAATGTAAAATTAAATCCGTTAGTTAATGTTTTTAATAACCAGACCATCAGTTATTCTCCTAATGATTTTAAAATCGGTGCTGATTTCTATTATCCACTAAACAACCGAAAGACTAAGGCTAGTCTACAACTCGCAGAGATCGATATAGAAAATAATCTGTTAGATAAAGCTTATACGGAGCGATCTATACAGCTTAATCTAAGAACACATACCCAAGCACTAAATAATCTCGAATTACTCCTTGCTAGAGCTCAACAGAATCAGCAAATCGCCACCCAACTATTAGAGGTAGAGCTAGAAAAATTTAGTATCGGCGAAAGCTCTGTGTTTTTATTAAATACTCGAGAAACTAAACTCGTAGAATACCAGCTAAAAGTACTAGAGTTGCGAAAAAAGATATTTACGACTAGAGTTAAAATTATCGAGACCTTACAGCTCTTTACTTTGTAAAAAGAAGTAAGATAAATTTTATCAATATAAACGATAAAAAAATAGCCTCAACATCTATTTAAGATATTGAGACTAAATTGTGGTGGGCCCACAGGGACTTGAACCCCAGACCCTCTGATTATGAGTCAGATGCTCTAACCAACTGAGCTATAGGCCCTGATTTAAAAATTTTTTTATTACCCTTAAAGTGATAAAAATATTTGCAAATCGGATGCAAATTTAATAAGTTTTCCTCCCTTGTTCCTATTTTAGCTTACTATATTTTTAGGAACTTATATTTTACTAAAATACCCTTTAGTAGATTAGCCATAAAAAAAGGAGACTATCTTATACAGATAGCCTCCAATCATTTTTGGTGTCTTTTCGGAAAATATTATTTTTTGACTATTTTTTTAGTAATGATTTCATTTTGAGAATGTATTCTTACCATGTAAATTCCTGATTGTAAATCACTTAGATCTAAAGATCCTCCTACGATATTACTTGTAGATTTTACTCTTACTCCTGATAAAGAAAATATCTCTACAGAAATTCCTTCTGTGACAGATAAAAACAATTCATCTCTTACTGGTGATGGCGTTAAAGCTATATCTATCGTTTCTTTATCCATTCTAGCTGATACTACAACTGAGTACGCATAATTTCCATCAAAATCAACTTGCTTTATACGATAAATGTTTTGACCTGATACCGGATCATCATGTGTTAAAGCGTAAGAGTTTTTACGAGCTGAATTACCTGCACCAGCTACATCTCCTATAGACTGGAAGTCTTTTCCATCTCTACTCCACTGTACATCAAAATACTCATTATTGATTTCTGAATGCGTTTCCCAGTAAAGCTCTACTTTATCATTTTGAGTTCTAGCTTCTACTGTTCCAAATTCTACAGGAACTACTCCCGGACAAACCTGAGCCGGAGTTGGATATGGATCAGCAGCTGTTGCATTATCACTTTCTCCATCTAGAGCATTAGGTCCACTAAAAGTCCAGTCAGCACAATCAAAAGAACCACCATTAGAAGCGCCTGAATCATTTACAGCCCATCCATCTTGGTATTCCCAACATTCACCATTTCCATCAACATCAACATCTCCAAATAAGTCTTCAACAGTGCCATTACAAAACAACTCTATAGCATCATCCCCATTTATAGCCATTGCACCTGATGTGTAACAAGGTTCAAATCCGAAAAAATCATTCCAACCAGTAGTGCCTGAACCGATCCAGAAGCACTCACCCGCTGATACCGATCCTGCTGGAAAAGAAAATTCCTCCCCATCAGTTCCTCCGCCATTATTAGCACTACCTATCCCATAAATACTAATATCTAAGACGTCTGCAGAGGCACAAATCTGAACTCCTTTAGGAGTTCCACCAGCTAACGGCCCATCGATAACTCCTCCAATATATAGATTCCCACATTGTGCAGAAAGATTTGAGGAGGTAAATAAAACAAGAGGAAAAATAAATAGTAATAATCTTTTCATACTGACTGGTTTAGTTTATAATTTATTGTACGTAATGTGGAAGGTTCTTTTAGGATCTAAAGTAAATTGAACTATTGATTAACAAATACTTTGAATATTAATTTAATATTAATTAATAGT
>CALLXF010000049.1 GCA_938015805.1 uncultured Saprospiraceae bacterium
AACTGAGATTCCGTATCTTCATTAAGTTCAGTGATACTGGTCGGAGTAAATAGATTATCTGTACCTGTCACTTCTATACTCACAGGAGTAATCTGAGTCAGCCCATTAAACTGTCCTATCTCCCCTTGTATTTTTAAAACATCACCTTGTGCGACTGTGTATCCAAAATTATCAGAATTAGAGAAAACATTTATTCCGTTGTTAGAAGCATCAATTAGGGCAAAAGTTAACCCATTAGGCCTGTAGTTAATGCTGTGTACAATTCCTGAAATAGTGCAGTTTACAAATAAAGAATCGGCAACACCATCTGCATCTACAGTAGTCACCGTTGCTATATCATATTCAGGAAATTCTGGAGCATTAGGATCGATAACGGTAACCGTACCCACCATTCCTAGACCAACATGAGGGTCACATTGATAATCATAAACGCCCACATTCCCAAACGTAAACTCGTAAGTCCAAGCCGCACTAGAAGCAGCACCATTACCAAAACTTTCTGGATTATCTGGATACGTCGATTGTGTTCCATTTACATTATGATTACCTCCTAGATTACTCCATCCCACTGTCTCGCCTACGTTTATAGTAATGTCAGCTGGCGTAAACTGATTACTGGTAACCTCGACCATATGATCTACCGTTACCATACATACAACTGTATTCTCTGCTCCCGGAGTCGCTAAGATCACTCTATCGTTAAGAGTTATCCCCGTATCATTAGACGCAGCTCTCCAATTTATACCATTATTATTGTCAGCTGTAGGATCGCATAATTCTATGGAAGCTCCTTCTCCATCTGTCCCATCATCAAAAGAAGGCCAAGGTGTACCATCACCAAATTCTACCATGTCTACCATTGCACCTGTAGCATCTGCTAGTACCAATGTTTCTCCACCATTACTCAGTGCACCCTCTGTCCACTCATCAGTACTTATACTAAATACAGTAGACATGGCTTGAGCATTTTTTGCAAAAACATAAAAGCTCCCTGCTGGCATCATAGTACCCATTGCAACAGTATCTTCTACACCCATTAAAAAATGATATCCCGATATATCTACGTCTATATCACTGGCATTATGTATTTCTATATATTCTAAAGAATCCTGATTACTTTCCGGAGGATTATACATTATCTCAGTGATCACGATTTGGCTGTAGCCGAATGTAGCTAGCAGTAAAAAACTAAAACTTAGTAAAAGTGCTTTCATACGTGTTTAGATTGGTTATTTAAAAATAGTGAAATATTAATTATTCCCATTGTTAAAAAAAGAAGGCCGAGTGAATGACTCGACCTTCTAAATAAAGAATATATCTTCTAGTTAAATGTATATCTAATTCCTATTCTAGCTCTCCATCTACTTACTCTGTCAGAAATAGCAAATCTATTATCTCCTAGTCTATCTTCGTCAAAAGTAAATGTAGGTGTAGTTCCATCAGCATCATAACCTTGGAAATCTAAAAGTCTGTACGCAAATGGATTTCCATACACTACTCCCCAGCTATTATTGATGAGATTCCCTACATTAAAAATATCAAGAGATACCTGTAACTTATTACCATATCCTCCTACATCAACTCCTATATCCTGAGCTATTCTCAGATCAAACTGATGTGTAAAAGGAGTACGACTTCCATTCTTTTCTGCATACTGTCCTCGTTTTCCTGACAGGTAATCATCTTCTTCTATAAATTTATCTAGCAATTCCCATTGCTCATCAGCAGTTACTGCTCCGTCATCAACAAGAACGATATCTCCTCTGTTTTCTGGAACATAAATTAGATGTCTCTCTCTACTTGTACTTCCAGCCTCGTTATTGATATTTCTATCATTGTAAACATAAGAGTAAAGATCTCCTGACTGTCCGTTATAAAATAAAGAGAAAGAAGTATTACTTGTTCCCTTGCCGTTCCAGTCTATGCTATATCCTGCACTAGTAATTACTCTAGAGCCTAAAGCAAAATCTGATCTTGCCAGTCCTGCACTGTTTCTACCATCTACTGTAAAAGCTCCTCTCCACTGAGAAGAATTCTGAGATGATGTTCCTTCAAAAATAGCGTTAGCATCTCCAAAAGAATAAGCAGCAAACAGATTAAAACCACTTTTAAATGTTTTATCTACAGAAGCCGTTAAGTTATATGCAGATCCCTCACTTGTATTAGAAGCTAAATATACCGCCGTGTAAGTAGGATCGATTCTATCTCTTGTAAATATAGGTCTGTCATCTCCTCCATTAGTCCAGTTAAAATCAACGGTAGGGTCTGAATTTACATTTTGGTAAAATACATTATTTAGAGTCTTAGTGTACAGCGCTTCTAAACTCACATTCCATCCATTATCTAATCTTTTATCTACAGCAAGACTAGTTCTAAATACCTGTGGATATTTAAAATCTTTAGTAAATAAATCTACCTGTCCTGATGGAATAGTAGCATCTGGATTAGTAGGTTGAGCTTCAGGATCAGCAATAAATTCTATATCTTCTAGGTCATTTTCATTTAATCCACCTATGGTTACACCATTGTTAGTGTACATACCACCTGGCCAAACGAAAGGTACTCTACTCGTAAATACACCCACACCACCTCTAATGGTAGTGGTTTCGTTCATTTCAAAATTAACACCTATTCTAGGCGACCACATTAGCTGACCTGCCGGTGCTGATCCTCCCTCAGCTCCTTGTAAATCATAATGCACTGATATAGTATCCAGAGTAGCGTTAAATGATTCATCTATTAAAGGATCATTACCTAAAACCGGCATATCTAATCTAATTCCCGCAGTAAGCGTTAAGCGATCATCTACAGCCCATTCATCCTGAGCATAAATTCCAAACTGAGCAGCACTAAACTCTGCTGCAGCTGCAGATCCATCTCCAGTTAGATTATCCACAAGAGAATAAGAACGATCATATTCACTAGGATTTCCATCATAAAAATCTTGTAAACTCCCGAATCTGTAAGAACCAAAATTTTGACGAATAAATAGATTATAGAAACTTATAAATTCATTATGCGTTCCTAAAGTGATCGTATGGTCTCCCTTGTATAATTTAAAATTATCCGTAATGGTAAGTACATTTTGATCTAAAGCATTTGCAGTAGAAAATGCCTCACTACCAAAACGTATAGATCCAGCACCATCATCTATTCTTACAGTAGGAAAGTTTTGGCCTATAGGATCTCTATCGTCTCTAACTGATGTATAGCCGATGATTAAATTATTACTCATCTGATCATTAAATCTCGAGTTTAATTCTAAGGTTGTACTATTAGTAACACTAGGAAAGAAAACTGCATTGTTAGCGTAATTTATAGTCCTCGTTCCTGAACCAAAAGCACCCGTGCTTTCTCCACTGGTATAATTATGTCTCAAGGATAATTTATGCATATCATTTAAGTTATAATCTAACTTAGCAAAGAAACGAGATCCTTTTAAAGAACTAATTTTATTCCCAAATTCTCCAGCCTCATATCCATACTGATCTAATAAGTAAGATCTTAATGTGTTTAGATCCTCCTGAGAAGAATCTCCAAAATATTCTCCTGCAAAAGGAACAGGTGTTTCTTCGTTTTGGATTTCTGCATTAGCAAAAAAGAATAACTTATCCTTAATTATCGGTCCAGCAATAGAAAATCCATAAAGTGTATTACTAAATGTATCTAGCCTTTCTCTCTCAAAACTCTGTAGTAAATTTCTATCCGCCAGTGTTTTATTTGTTTTCCCAGCCAATTTTTCATTTTGCAGGAAATAATAAAATGATCCTTTAAATTCGTTAGTACCTGATTTTGTAACAGCACTTATTCCACCACCAGCAAATCCACCATAGGAAACATCATAAGGTGATAATACTACTTGGATCTGATCGATCGCATCGATACTAAAAGGAGCGATTCCTATTTGCCCCCCATTTTGACCATTAGCAGCCAATCCAAAAACGTCATTATTTACAGCTCCATCTACATAGATCGCATTGTATCTGTTATTTTGACCACCTAGAGAAGTACCTCCTCCAAAAGTAGATCTCGACTGCGGAGTTAGTCTAGTATAATCACTCAAGTTTCTTCCTAATGTAGGCATAGATTCTATCTGCTCAGAAGAAATGTTAGTAGAAGTTCCTGTGGTTAATCCAGTAGACTGAGCGGAGCCTGTTATGACCACCTCATCCAGCTGTACACCACCTTCTTTCATTACCACATTTACAGATTTCTTTTCTCCTAATTGTAAAAACTGATTAGGTTGTTGGTTTTCTGCATACCCTACATAAGATACGGTAATATTATAAGGTCCGCCCACTCTCATGTTAGCGATTCTATAATTTCCGTTTACATCTGTAATAGTTCCATATACCGTACCTGATGGTTCATGTTTAGCCAGAACATTTACACCGATGAGCGGCATCCCTGCTTCGTCGGAGATAATTCCATTCATGGACGCGGTAGTAGCTCCTTGCCCAAAAGCACCAAAACAGAGTGCTATCATAATGTTTAATAAAAATAGTTTTTTCATTATTGGTTGATTTTGTTGCTGCGAAGATAAGTCACAAAAGTCATACACATAGAACTATTTAATATAAATAAATTGTAAATATATTCTTAATACAACGTTACCTATCTGACTACACTTTTACTGTGCAGCTTCTCTCTTTAATTTTGCAGCAAGTGCCGTTCCCAGCCACGTATCTATTAAATAGTGGGTTAGATAGATAACTGGTGTGAGCATGATAGCCATTATAAATTTGTAGATATAATTCATCGTACCGATGGCAAGTACCATTACAATATTCCAATCAGCTCCAATGTAAAAAGCTATAATCAAAACCACATAACTATCTAATAACTGAGAAATCATCGTAGAGCCTGTCGCTCTGAGCCATACTTTGGATTCGCCAGTAAAAGATTTTATTTTCTGGAATACATAAACATCTACTAGCTGCCCTACTAGAAACGCTACCAAAGAACCTATAATAATCCATAGACCTTGTCCCATTACTTTGGCGTAAGCCACGTCCATATCTGTAACCGACATCGCCTCCGTATCTGACAGCCCACTTTGGAAACGCCACCATTCATTCGGCGAAAGCCAGATCGATAAATAGATCATGAGGAACGCATAACAGATCAGAAGTACCGCAAAATAAGACAACCTCTTTACTCCCCTCTTCCCAAAATACTCGTTAATAATATCTGTCATTACAAAAACCACAGGCCATAATAAGACACCAGCCGTTAGGTTAAAACCGAGATCATTTACTCCGAGGACAGTCCATTTAAACGGGGTTAAACCCAATGTAGATTCTAGACTAAAAATCTTAATTCCTATAAATTCTGCGACGATGGCATTAGCCACAAAAAAGCCTCCTAGAACCCAAAAAAGAATGGCAACCTTATCCTTATATAGTTTGTTTAAGATCAAAGCTTAGTTTTACATTTACATTTAATATCAACATAATAAAATAATTACAATTTATGGCGAAGATTTCCATCAATATGAAAGAGGGTAAGATCAATGAGCAAAAAGAAATCATCATCGGTATCGATCTAGGTACAACAAATAGTCTCGTCGCTATCGTCAATGAAGGAAAACCTGAAACTATAAAAATAAACGATAGCAGCTCCCTTGTTCCATCGATCATCCATTTTGCCGACAACGGAAAAGTAGTCGTAGGAGCAGAGGCAAAAACAAAACTGATTACACATCCATTGCACACCATTTTTTCTATCAAACGACTCATGGGTAAATCGTATGGTGACCTCAGTCAAAAGCAATCTCTAGGATATCAGATTATAGATGACAGTACGGAGTCCCTAGTAAAAATAAAAGTTGGAGACACTTTTTACAGTCCTATCGAACTTTCTGCCGAAATCTTAAAAGAACTAAAAAAAATAGTAGAAGCATATATCGATCAGCCAGTATCTAAAACCGTTATCACAGTGCCTGCCTACTTTAATGATGCACAGCGGCAAGCTACAAAAGATGCGGGAAAGCTAGCAGGTCTTAATGTTTTACGGATAGTAAACGAACCTACTGCAGCCAGCTTAGCTTATGGAATAGGTCTAGATAGCTCTACAAAAACAATAGCCGTTTATGATCTCGGAGGTGGGACTTTTGATATTTCTATATTAAGGATAGAAGATGGTGTTTTTGAGGTATTATCGACGCATGGGGACACCTACTTAGGAGGAGATGATATCGATAATGCTATTACAAGATTCTGGATAGATCAGTATAAGATCGACATGGATCAGATGGACTCCTCGTTACGTCAGGAGTTAAGGATAAAATCAGAAGAAGCTAAAATAACCCTCAGTGATAATGATACTTACAAAGCAAACATAGGAACTTTAAATTTAGAAATCTCTAAAATTGACTTTACTAAATTAGTGACTCCGATCATAGATAAAACAATCGAATTGTGTAAAAAGGCCTTAAAAGATGCCGAGATAAATACTAGTGATTTAGATCAAATCGTACTGGTCGGTGGCTCTACTAGGATCCCTGAATTGCAATCCCGCATTTCTGATTTTTTTGGACAACAGGTATTTACAGAATTAAATCCTGATGAGGTCGTTGCTCTTGGAGCAGCGATACAAGCAGACGTACTAGCTGGAAACAACAAGGATGTATTACTTCTCGATATCACCCCCTTATCTCTCGGAATAGAAACGGTCGGAGGACTAATGGATGTGATCGTACCGCGAAATAGTAAAATTCCAATCAAAGCAGGTAGAAACTATACAACCTCTGTGGATGGACAGAAAAATTTAAAAGTTTCCGTGTTCCAGGGAGAAAGAGATCTAGTCGCCGATAATAGAAAATTAGGCGAGTTTATCCTTAAAAATATCCCACCCATGCCGGCTGGACTCCCTAAAATATCAATCCATTTTATTATCGATGCGGATGGTATACTGAGGGTAAAAGCTCTAGAAGAAAGATCTAATACGGAGACGGAAATAGAGATCAAATCGCAATACGGATTATCGGAAGAGGAAATGGCAAAAATGCTATTGGATTCTATGCAACATGCGACTGAGGATATGAAAATCAAAGCACTTATCGAAGCGAGAAACGAAGGTAACGGGATCGTACTAGCTACCAATAAATTTATTGAACAAAACGGATGGCTAGAAGATCAAGACAAAACAGAACTTTTAAAACTAAGAGATCAGCTGATCCATCAGTTAAAACAAGGGGATAAAGACGATATCAATGGAGCAATGGAAACATTAAATACTTTTTCTCGACCTCTAGCAGAAATCGCTTTAGATAAAAATGTAGCTAAGGCTTTGCATGGCAAAGATCTTTAACCACTATTCTATTTAATTTTAGCTGCATTTACATGCTTTAACTGATTTTAACAAGAGGGAAACTTTAAAAAATTGTTTTAATCCCAAAAGAAGATTAATTTTAGGACTTAACGTTTTAGAATAAACTTCTTTGAAATCATTACTATATATATTTCTATTTGTTTTTAGTGGGAACCTCCTGTTTTCTCAGATTGATGATTTACGCAAGGAGATCGATAAAATAATTACGCACGACACAGAGATCGATTTCCAAAAAACGCCAGGATTTACGATCGCAGTTATAGATGAAGATTCTACTTTTTTCTTAGAATACGGCAGTGCTCTACTAGAACAGCAAAAAGTACTGACTAGATCTACCTCTTTTGAGATAGGAAGTTGTTCTAAATTATTTACCGCCTCTCTTATAGAAATTTTAGTTGCTAAAAACTTACTCAGCTATAACGATAAAGTAAATAGCTTTTTACCAATCAATAAGCAAAACCCTAGAATGGAAGATCTCACCTTAGATGATCTTATTATGCATCGCTCGGGTTTTCCTAAACGCCCTCACTTTTTTGGAAAGAAAGAACAAATCCCTAATGATCCTTATGCTTTTTATACAAAGGAAGATTTAATAGATTTTTACACAGAGTATGTCCCTGGGAAATCTGATAGTTACAAGTATGCCCATACAAATTATGGATTACTAGAATATCTTTTAGAACAAAATTTTAATCGTTCTTATTCTTCTTTACTCCAGGAATATATATTCAATCCATTAGAAATGGGACAAAGTTTTGTGGACGATAGTGAACTTAATAGTTTAAGAATCACCCAAGGATATGATAGAGCAAATCGTGCTGTGCAACCTTGGCGTTTCCAAAGTTTTAGTGGTTCGGAAGGCGTAAAGTCTGCAAGTGTAGATTTATCTAATTTTCTTAAAGCCCAAATGGGAATCTCTAATACCTCTTTAGATAAAATTTTACCTAATACTAGTGTGGTGCTAGGAGAAACAGACTATAATGACCGTATTAAAATAGGTAGAGCCTGGCATATCATAGATCAGGGTAAAAAATTTAATATTGTAATGCACACTGGAAGATCCTCTGGGAACAGCTGTTTTATGGCTTTTATAAAAGAAACAAAAACAGGAATCATCGTATTATCCAATAGTGCCTACGGCACCCAAGACTTAGGAATGCTCATACTGAGAATGGTTAATCATAATTGGAAAAGAAAAGCATAATCATACTTTAGTCTAGTTTTTTACGATCTTTATTTTATAAAAATATCGGCCAAACTTTTATACTTGTTTATCATGTCAGACAATAAAAAATATCTTAATTGGGATCAGTTTAAAGCTTTAGGTAACCCTGATAATGTCCCTGACGAAATAGAAGATAAAGATGATCCGACATTAGAAGATCTCTTGCCTAAAGAAATACTCCGCATCCATTTAGACAAAAAAAATCGAGCTGGTAAAATCGTAACCATCATTAGAGGATTTGAACATTTATACGAAGAAGAACTTACTGAATTATGTAAGTTTCTAAAATCTAAATGTGGTGTAGGCGGTGCCGCAAAAAATAACGAAATACTCTTACAAGGAGATCACCGTGATAAAGTCATGGATATTCTTTCTAAAAAAGGTGTCAAAAACCTTAAAAAATCTGGGGGTTGATTTAGGTTTATAGAGTTTATTTAATTAGTTGTTTACTTCTCAAAACATAATGCTCATTAGGTCGTTTATTGTATGTTTTAAGGTTATGAACCTTGGGGTTTTTGCCTTATAATTGTGTGGTTTAAAAGAAGAATGATGAAGCAAGCTAAAAAATATAGCCTAGAAGATCTAGAAATTAAAGAATCTCTAAAGAACTGGAGAGAGATCATCGCAAAATATCAAAAGCCTAATAATAAAAAAGCCATTCTGCAGTTGATTACAACTTTTCTACCTTACATCGCTCTATGGACTCTGATGTATTTTAGTCTCAGTTGGTCGATATTCATCACCATTGGTTTGGGACTAATTAATGCATTTTTTCTTGTTCGTATATTTATAATACAACATGATTGTGGACATCAGTCATTCTTTAAATCGAGAAAAATAAATAATATTATCGGTACTGTCTGTAGTGTTTTTAGTTTTATGCCCTATCGCTACTGGGCAAAAACACATAACTATCATCATGGTCATTCTGGACAACTGGAGGTAAGAGAAGTAGGAGACATCCCTATGCTAACAGTGGAAGAATACAGAAAGCGTAGCTGGTTTGGGAGATTACGATATCGTATTTGGAGGATGCCTGTAATCACTTTTGTAATAGCTCCGGTTTATTACTTTATTATATCTACCCGTTTTCCCATATTTAAATTTAACAACTGGAAACATACGGCAATCACCCAGATAAAAGATAATATCTGGATTGCTGTAGGATATGTAGCTCTTGGATTTTTACTAGGATGGATTAAATTCCTGGCTATACAATTGATGCTTGTTTTCTTTTTTGGGATTATTGCATTTTGGTTCTTCTACGTGCAACATCAACATGAGAAAGCTTATAAAGAATGGAAGGAAAACTGGGACTTCTTATTATCTGCAATTAAAGGGGCTACCTATTACAAACTTCCTAAAATGTGGCAATGGCTTACGGGAAATATCGGTATCCATCACATACATCACTTGAGTAGTTTAATCCCAAACTACAATCTAGAAAAATGCATGAAAGAGAATTCAGTATTAAACAAATATGTTACCGAAATATCTTTCTGGGAAAGTCTAAAAATGATCAACAACAAACTTTGGGATGAGCATCAGAAACGTATGATATCATTCTCAGAATTTTATCGCTTAGAGCGAATGAAAATGGCTTAATTGTGTCATTCCCCAAATCTCTGGGTTTTAATCTTTTAAATAGGGTAAGTTTTTTTGTGGGTGTTTTATTTGCTCTAGCGGAATGATGGTAGCAGACGTAGCAGCCTACAATGGTTTTAACTCAAGCCAATATATGTGAAATTAAACTTTCTAATTCATCGAAAGTTTAATTGGAAAGTGCGGCTATGTCCTGCTCACCATATGTAAGGAGCATTTTATTAGTGTATTGCTTTTTTTGAATTCGAGCTTACTCTAGGGTTATTTTATCCACGGAGTTTTGGTAATCATCCACGTAGAAAAATTCGAAGACTAATTCCTTCCCAGTTGCTGTTGCTTTTATGGCACCATTCATTTCATTTAAACATTTGAAATCAAAATTATTTTCATTCAATTGATTAACATTACATGGGTCAATGAATCTTCGACCACCTAACCCATTAACCAAATAGATGGGTTTTTCTTGATTTTTTAATTTAATTCTTTCATATACGTGATTATGTCCTGCTAGGACTGCATCAATTCCCCATTCGTGAAAAGGCCATTGAGTATAACTAATATTTCCATGTTTTGATGTTGTAAAAGGTGCATGATGAAAATATACGATTTTGAAAACAGATGTTGACATTGATAGTTTTTCCTTTAGCCACGAACTTTGTAAACCATTACAACAATTTTCATTTTGCATGATATTACTATTCAATGAAAAGAATTCGACCGGTCCTATCTTAAAGGAATAGAATTCTTCATTATTTGGAAGTGTGAAAAAATCAAGGTAGGGATTTAATCCGAGGGGATTATCATAGTCATGATTTCCAGGAGATGGCCAAAATAAGTTTTGTTTGATATTATTTGCATATCCGAAACATCTTAGCGAATCAGGTGAATCTGGATTGTATATGTAGTTTTCGTAAAATTGAATTATGTTTTCTCTGATAGTTTTGGCCTCTCCGTAATTGTAATTATTGTCTCCTAAGGTAATGATGAAATCCGGATCCCATGAATTAATCATTTGAGATACTTTGAGGTTCTCTTCACCATTTTCACCATAGTCACCAATGATTGCGAACTGTATAGGATCTCCCAAATATTCTTCCTCTTCTAGTAGATCAAGAGATTCGGAACAAGAACTTAGCAATAAAAAAAATGATAGGATTACGAGCTTGTATTGTTTCATTTGTACAGAATAAATTTATTATTCAATCTTTTTTAGAAAACCAAATTTAGTGCTTTTAAGGACATTGCTCCTATCGGTAATATAAGATGAGTTAAAACAGATGTAATGTACTTATAAAATCTGCTGTTCTATTAGAATTAGAATTGATAGGATTATGGGATCGTAGGTTTTTATGTTTGTCAAATCGACAAAGTGAAATGCATGAGGACAATTACTTTTTCATTGCATTACTTCATTCGCATTACTATATTAATACTTCCATCTTTTTTAATCAAGAGTAATTTTATTACTGTACAACTGTTAATAAAAAAAGACCTATCAAAATTAGACAGGTCCTTTAAAATTATTTCTTTACTTTTTATTTGATATTAGGACTTAAATGGATCCGACCATTTCTCATCAAAAGGCATCGTCTGATCAGTAAGTGTAAGTAAGAATGCTTTTAAATCCTCTTTATCATCTGAAGAAAAATTAAACTGCATCGGTAGCCCACCCTGTTTTAATCTACTATCTAAATTGATATGACTTTGTATACCAGAACTATAAAAATCTAGTACCTCGTCTAAGGTAGTAAATCTTCCGTCGTGCATATAAGGAGCTGTAAGTTCTATATTTCTCAATTTAGGGACCTTAAACTTACCTTTATCTGACGATTCACCAGTGGCATTAAAATATCCTAAATCAGTGTAAGTAGTCTCTAAACCATTACTTGCAAAAGTTACAGTATTAGTCCCTTCTAGAGAGTGACATGAATTACAGTTATTATTTATAAACAAAGCTTTACCTCTATTTTCCGATTCCGTAAAACCCGCAAAATTAGAAAATAGACTATGATTTACCCTTTGGTTATCAAACTTAGAATCCGCATTTTGTAAAGTTTTCATAAACTGATCTAAAGCAGTGGTAATTCTTTCTGCAGATACGGTCTCAGAACCATAAGCATCTTTTACGAGAACCTTATAATAATCAGTATTAGCTACCTTCTCCACTAATGTATTTATGTCTATATCCATCTCTATAGGATTAGACATAGTTTCGATCATCTGATCATGGAACGTAGTAGCTCTACCATCCCAGAAAATAGGTAATGGATTAGAGCTAGCATAATACTCTCTAAAACTTCTAAATTGGCCTAAAGCCATAGAATTTCTTGCTGTCTTCTCACCTCTTACCCCTACGCTTAATGCTACATCATCTGCAAAAGCTAATTCTTGCTTATGACAAGAAGCACAAGAGATTTTACCAGCGTCTGATAAATTTTCGTCATAAAATAATACTCTACCTAATGTTACCTCTGCAGGATCTCCAAAAAATACTGGGTTTTCATAATCATAATAATTAGATGGTAAGTCCAAGTGCTTAGATAATATCTCCCAGTCTTGGATTTTGTAATCTCCCTCAAAATTATCTTCGTAATCTTTTGCACAAGATTGCATGCCTATTACTAGGGCAACTATAGTTAAAATGGAAAGTGATTTTTTCATCTTAATGGTTTTATTTATGTGGTGCAAATTAGTGGTTAAAAAAAAATTAGCGATCTATAATATGTAAAATACGGAAATTTAATTTCACCTTATGTGAAAAATTAACTTTTTAAGACATCCTTAAGACCTAAATAGCAGTTTTCAAAACCAATTATGATCTACTAATCTCTCATTAATAACGGATGATCTTATCTCGCCGTCTCTCGATAAAAGGAAAAATATGCGATCTTTAGATTATCCGTTTGTGGTATATTTTATTTGCCTTACAGCCTTCGAATTAAATCTATTTGTTCGTAAAGAATTCTTGCAACCTCAACTTCTGTCTTATACTGAAAAATCGTTACACTTTTTATGCAAGACACCGATTTGGCAACTCTTTATAGAGCATTTTATTATTTAAGATTTTGTTATTCAAATCAGTAAATTCATGCCAGACTAGGTGCAGCTAAACTTTATAATATTCTAAAATTTAAATTCATTCTGGAAGGCGTTAACAAATAACCATTCGATATGTAAGAATACATTTTATGGTTAGATATTGATGGCAAAAATCTTAAGAATTTCTTATCTTACTTATATGGCTATGTAGGAATTAATACTTAGTCTCGCCAGACAGCACATTATGGGTAAGAAAAGAAAATAACATGAATAGTTCAAACAAAATTATAGCATTACAAATATTTTTCTTGCTAACAGCAACTATTGCACTTCATAGTACCCCCTCTTTACTACTGGATGATTGTGAAAATTCCGAACTGATCACAATTAATAAAAAGGATATTTACAGTACATATTCATTTAGTGGAACAACTCACTCTAATGATATTTGTAATAATAATTTATCCAGTGATATCTGGTTAAAATTCGAAGCACCATCCCAGAGAATTGTGCTCAATATCCATCATACCAGTAATTCAACCTTTACACTTTTTGGAGGTAGTTGTACGGATTTAGAATATGTAGAATGTTATACATACGCATTTAATACTGATTTTGACTCCTTAGAAATAGGACAAATATATTTTCTTAAAATATCCTCAAATGATGACGAAGAGGTTCGATTTAAACTTGAAAGCGTTCCAGAAAACAATTCTTTTCAGAATGCGCATTTATTGAATCCAGATACCTGTTTTGTAGATTATACTATTTACAACCAATTATACTATGAATTTACTCCTTCTAAAGAGGTTTATGAGCTTAGTGTTTATTTTCTAGCAAACGGCATCAATCAACACGAGGATATTACATTTTACAATGAAAATTTTGACTTTATAGGCAAATTCGAAGCACCTTTTAGAGAACTACTTCCCGACCCAAATCTAAATGCTTTTTGGGCTAAACTAAATCTACGTGTCCAAATCGGAAAGAAGTATTTTGTGAAACTACAAGCAGACGAGCGTATAGAATTTTGTATTAAAGAATTGGATGCCGGAATAGATTTTAATGATACCTGGCAAGATGCTTTAGAATTAAGCTTAGTAACTGTCGAAGAATGTGAAGAATACCAAATTACGGATTATGGGGCCTCTAGCATTTCTAGTTTAAATGAAGATAATCTCAGTTGTATACCTGATCCCGGTGAAAGAGATTCCTGGTATATATTTGATGCTTTTTCCTCGGAAATAACATTTAGAGGACCCTCTTTTGAGTTTCAAATCTATGAATTCTTTGATGAATCTATTACTTTTCTCGACTGCCCGATTATAGAAGGAAGTCATTCGCAATGCAGTTTTATAACACCATCTTTTGGAACTATAGTAAGAGAACTAAATCAGGATTCTACTTATTTATTGAGAACTATCCCTACATTAAATCTTCCAGCTTTACCCTCATGTCCCCCACCTCAAGGTTATATCTCAATTGGTAAATTTGAACTCAACGCTAATGACGAAATCGAAAATGCTATTGATATTGAAATCAACAATCCATTTGAATGTATTTATAGGACAAATATTTCTGTTGCTAATTCAACCCTATCTGATCCTTCGATATTTGAAAATGTATGTGATACTAGTTCTATTTTAAATAGGGACACATGGTTTACATTTACACCGTTAGATACCATAATAAATATACTTTTAGAGCAAACATTACTTTTAGAGATACTATACTTTGAAGTTTACTCAGGAGAAATAGGCAATCTACATTGTATTCAAAAAGGTACCGTCGATTCAAACCAGAGCATACAGGACAATAATATTTCTACAAGAATATCCAATCTCTCCATCGGAGAAAAACATTATCTAAGAATTGTATCTGGATCTCAAAACAACCAATTAGCCTATGAAGTCTACCAACAATTTTGCTTACGATATATATCAGCTCCGCCGTCCAATGACCATATGGAAAACCCACTTAATTTATTTCCTAGTAACAATTTAACTGATTGTATTTTAAGTGATTCATTGTTGTTTAATAATGTTGATAATGATGTTTGGTTTAGTTTTGATGCAACTGCACCTAATCATCAGTTTTACATAAGGTCAAGTAATTTATCCTTTGATACACATTTATTTATCCGCGAAGAAAATGGAGACACCAGTTTAGTTTCTAAACATGAATCGTTTCCTACTGTCTTTCCACCGACTGGATACAACGTAAGTGGTGCCAATGAAAAAGCGGGTTACCTCAGAGGTGATAATTTTTTTCTTTCTATTTTCAACTATTCTGATTTAGAAATCGGTGGAACGTACCTTATAAAAATGGGCCTTTTATTTAATGAAGAAGATTACAATCCTAACATGGATATAGAAGTATACAATTATCAATTTTGCCTCAAAACACTTCCGATATCCCTCGCAAACAATACTTACTACAACTCAGAAGTTTTAATCCAATATCAAGATCACCTCTCTAGACAATTTGGATATTTAACCGAGTCTATTCCCGATCAAGAGCAAGATTCTTTGTTTTTAAATTGCAAAGTCTCTAATGATATACATTATGAGCAAATACGACCTGAAGCTTGGTATACGTTTACTGCGGAAAAATCCGATTACACTTTATTCTTTGACGATTTGACAAGTTTTGATGAAGACGGGCAATCAATTTTTCCATTTCAAAATATTTTAGATAGTACATTTACGTATTCATTATTTACACGAGACAGCAGTAATCAACTGCTCGATTTAATTTGCAATCAGACATTAGCTTTAGAGCAAGAGATTAATAATCTTGTAGAAGGAGAAGAGTACTTTTTAAGCATTCGCATGGATTGTTTAAATTACTTGACTGATTTAAATTTTAAATTTGGATTATCACAAGTTCTGGACGAGGACTCAGATGGGTATTATAGTGACGTTGATTGTGATGATACTAACGCGGATATTAATCCTATTCAAATAGAAGAACCTTACAACGGAATCGATGATGATTGTAATCCTGAAACATTAGATGACGACTTAGATCAAGATGGATTCTTATTAGTTGATGATTGTGATGACCAAAATCCAGACATAAATCCAAATGCCACAGAAATTCCTAATAATGGAATAGACGAAGATTGTGATGGAATGGATGGCGTCTCTGCAACTCATGAAATTGCAAATGTGGTAATAAAAATCTTCCCTAATCCGGTTATAGATATTCTTTACATATCGATAGATGGTCAATTAAACTACCAAGCAAACCTATATGATACGAAAGGAAAACTTATTATTTCAGAATCAAATCAGACTCAAATGAATTTAGAACCGAATGCTTCTGGAGCCTATTTGCTTGAAATTATTGACTTGAATACAAATCAGAAAATAGTTGAGAAGATTATAGTTATGTAGAATCATACATATTAGAACTAAGAACATAATTGAAAAAAGATACATAATAGTCATCGGTTTCTGCTTAGATTTAAATTGCTGAATAATACTTTTAATAGTATGTTCACGATTAAGTCTCAGAAACTAAAATAAATGGAACTTCATCTTATCTTATCATTTATAGCGGCTTCAGTTTTACTGACGCTTATGCCTGGACCAGATATTGTTTATGTTGTTTTAGAAAGTATTTCTAAATCTACTAGGGTTGGATGGACCATCGCCTTAGGGCTTGTATCAGGACTGATCATCCATACCCTACTTGCGGCAACAGGAATCAGTTTACTTATCGAGCAATCTGATCTTGCTTATACTATTTTAAAAACAATCGGAGCTATATATTTATTCCAGCTTGCCTACAAAGCAACAACAGAAAAAAAACCGGTATTTAGCGACACTAAAAAAACAAGTAATATCAGCTATTCCTTTTTTCCATTGTGGCGAAAGGGCTTTTTTATGAATGTCCTTAATCCAAAAGTAAGCCTATTTTTTATCGCATTATTCCCGCAATTTATTACACCTAATGGTTATTCAGTTAGTGTCCAGATGAGTCTACTAGGTGCAATTTTCTTTATACAAGCCATTATCATATTTACAATCGTTTGCTTTCTTGCAGGAAGGCTCAGCCCTTACTTTAAAAATGATCGATTCTGGACCATTACTAAGTGGGCAAAAATATCCATCCTACTTTTACTAGCGATCGGACTTATCCTATCTCGTAATTAGTTTTCTAATACCGTAATCACATCGCCTTGACTATGACTTGTAAACTCTGGAGCATACATGCTCTGTATCGTTGTGATTCCATTAGAAAAAGTTCCTGCATGTTGCACTCGCAAGTTATACTCGAAAACATATTTACCTTTAGGCAGATAACTGATAAAAAAGTCCGTGGCTAAATCCCTACTTGACTGGTAGTACCCTAGACCGTGAGACCATTTATATCCGCTAAGAGTAGACATTGGCTCTAGCCCACTGGCTCTCATATCTTTTAAATGTAGATATTCCATAGAGCGATCTGACTCTAGTTCTATCCTAACGATTAGTTTATCTCCTATTTTTAGATTATCATTAGAAACAGGAATAATTTTTTCTCCTCTATCATCCAATACTTTTTTATATAACGACTTCCTCACTTTTAAAGGTGTTTTTTCGAAAGTCTTTACCTTATCCATATCCTCAAAATATTGCCAGTATATGCCACCCCATCCGATATGGTCATTAGGGTTAGTGATTTCTACATTGGCTAAAGCCATATCTATCTCTGACTTATCCCATGACCGCTTAACGTATCCCGTACCTGCCTGAGTATTATCACTGAAGTCCATCATATTACCAGCAACTTTTATGGTCGGTATTTTAGCATCCAAAACCCACTTACTCATACCTCCTTCTTCTTCTTCTACAAGCAATGCGTAAATGGCGGCTGCTGTTGCCTTGGTAGTTTTCCAATGATTAGTCTGCTTATTCCTAAGAAGCCATAATTTTAAATTATCTACCACTTCTTTTTTGCCCATCTCTACCATCAGCTCTATCATCATAGCGTGTCTCTCGATCGGCAATTCGTACCAGTTAAAACCATTGCCCTCATTCCAGTACATACCGAGTTCCTCATGAGTTAGTGATCTTTCTAGTAAAGACTCTGTCACCTTACGAGCAGCGTCTTTTTTATCATATCGATTTAATAACAAACCGATCATTCCACTTTTATAAATTCCATAATCGAGGACTTTGGCTTCCGCCAATGCTAAATAATATTTAAAAGCATCATCTGCTTGCATCGTTATCTTGGTCTCCTTAAAGAAACTGCGAGTGTATAAATAATGGACCGCAATATGTGAGAGATACTTATGTTTTTTATCACGTTTATCGTACTCTCGTTTAATCTGTTCATCACAGTATCGTATGAGATTATCAATTATCGGTTTTAGACTATGATCGTCTTTTATATTTATACCGAGTCGAGATAGATGACCAAGTCCTTCTAGGATATTTTGGCTTATATATCTATTAGATTTATTATGACCGTCCCAAGAAAATCCACCATCTGGATGTTGTAATTGTTGCAATGCCGTGATATTAGAACTCCTCTGATAGGAGATCAGATTAAGATCAAAAAGTAAGGCTATGTTTTTCTTTTGTTCTGTCTCCGACATGGCTTGTCTGACCCATGGCGTCTCCTTTAAGATCGCTGATTTAAGTTCTTGGTTTTTCTCTAGATTACTTATCAGAGCATCACTATCCGTATTTTTCCACTCATCAAAAACGGCCTTAAGCTTAGGATGCTTATTTACGATATGCGAGGCCAGGACATTAGTATACAGCTGATTAAATATCGATGGTGGAGCATTGCGATAAGATTGATCTTTTATAAAAGGCATCGCTTGCACCGCATACCAAGCAGGGTTAGCTGTATATTCCAAGCTATAGTTTTGATGGCTTACCGTCGCATCCGCATTTACTAATTCTGTAAATGTAAAAGACTTTGTTTCTAGAGGATCGACGGTTAGCGGCATCGTCTCGGTAACTAAAATTTTGTTAGTCAATACAGGAAGTACATTTTCTTCTCCATCGCTATGAGATCCAGATACTGCAATAACTCGGTAAGTGATCGCATCTACCTCTCGCTCCGGAATATTTAATGTCCACTTAGCTAATGTTGATTGTTTTGCCTCTATAATAAAATCTTGTTTTACATTGGCGGAAGACAAAATCCCTTCCAAAGGTTTTAAGGTAATCGCATTTAACAGCTCAAGTCTTACGGTGCCATTAATAGACTTATCTGTGAGGTTATTTATCTTAGAAGTAAAAACGATCTCATCATTATCTCTCAAAAATCTGGGTGGATTAGGAACTACCATCAGATCTTTCTGAGTGACTACTTCTCTTATTTCCATTCCTGTTTTAAGATCCTCGGTGTGAGCAAAGGTCATAAGCTTCCACTTAGTGAGAGCCTCGTTCATTTTAAAAGAAATCAAAACATTACCATCCTTGTCCGTTTCTAATTGTGGATAAAAGAAAACGGTTTCGTTTAGATTAGTTCTTATCTGCGGTTTAGGAGCATCATTAATTTCAGCTGCCTCTTCATCAAAATCCTCTACAGAAATACCTGAAGTAGTGCTTGCCAGGTCACTTATATTTTTAGTAGGAAGTGATCTGACTTGTTCCGCAGTTACTGTCTTTCCCTGTGTTGTATTATCTTGCTGGATCATAGGAGCTTTATAAGCTGTTATAGTTACCTCATCCATAGACATACTTTCTTCTTTAATCCGAACGCCATCTACATAAATATCCGTCGCATTACTTCTCGATCCTCTATAACGCACATCTCCATATCCGTATTGGAACCCAAATCCAAAATCATGAAGTCGCGGAAACATAATATGCTTCCCCTTAAATTTTAGTCTGTTTTTATAGACGCCATCATTACTTACATATCTAGATCCTTGCTGATTAAAACCCGGAAATGTACTATAATAGCTGGAGTTATAGCTCGGGTAAAAATGACCATTCCACTGATGGGAAATAAAATCATCGAGAGAGGCATCATACATACATGCTAATAATTCAGCAGATACTTTATCCTTATCAGGCCCAGATATTTTTATTTTATATTCTTCCTCAGACCCTGGTAATGTCTTATCTCGAAAGCTGATAAATTCTACATTTAGTTTTTTATTATTCCAAGGGACTGAGATATTTATTTTTTCCTGAAACGGTCTGTTATTTTTTATATAACTCAGTAGGATTACAAAACCTCCGCGATCGGATTCTGTAACTGGAATTTTTATCCGTTCTTTACCTTTTAAGTTGATCCACTTTTGGGAGATAACTTTATGATCTTTTTCTACTCTGAATAGCACCTTTAGATTTTCTGATGGAGATCCTAAATAGAGTTCTACTTTATTACCAGGCACATAAGATTCTGGTGCTGTTTTATCTAGAGAATAGTAGAGATGTTTTGTTTTAGGAAATGTTGCTTTTCTAAAATTAAGGGCATTTATGTAAGTTTCTTTTATAATTTCCTCATCGTTAGCATCTTGCATAGAGGCGACTACTTTGTAAACCCCTCCATCTAATTTAGGGATAGCATACGCTCCTTCTCCATCATGATCAAAATCTATCTGATCGATTTTATCTTTGGTGTCCCATGTTTTAAAATCATCTTCTGTCCAAGAATAGAAAGGGTGATTTTTATCAAATGTGTTTTTAGGTAGGTGTATACTATCTGGATGAGGCCAGTATCTTTTATTCTTGACATGGTCGGGTTCTACTAAAGAGTAGAATGTGATCGTTCCTTTACCCCGCTTTTTTGCACCATTTAAATCTGTGATGTTTAGTTTTAATTTTTGATCCTTTACATCTGTTAAAAACGGACTTGGAACCGAAGTGAAATTTAATAATCTAGATTGTTTTCCTATCCTAACGGTTTGTACGAGGCTATGTGTTTCTCCATTACTATCTGTAACATCCATATAGACCGTATAAGCGTACATCGGATTCCACTTAAGTAAAACTTCCTGAGCTGGTGCGGCCTCAAAGATGATTTCTATATTTCCATTTTTATCAGTAGTAGTTTGACCATTTGAAATTTCTACGGCGTTATTAGAATAATACGGATATCTATATCCGCAGCCCCAGTACCACCATGGAAACGATACGCCTCGACTAACTCGATAAACCACTTGGGCATTATCAACGACTGCTCCAGCGTAAGAAACGGCCTTAGCCTTTACGGTTACGCTATCGTTTAACTGATAGAGTTCCTCTAGGGGCAAACTGGTCACCTCAAATTTAGGTCGCTTATATTCCTCTACTCTAAAATTTGTGCTGCCATCATAATGCGATATTTCCATTATCCCATTAAGACTACCAGTCGGAGTTACAAAAGATCCACTGGCTGTACCATACTCATTTGTTTGTAATATGAGGTCGGAGACGGTTTGTCTATTAGCATCATAAAAATCTATTTCTAGTTCTTCGTTCTTAATGATACTCGGAACTCCTTTTTTATCGATACTCAATCTTAAAACTTTAAAAAATACGGTTTGCCCTGGGCGGTAAATCCCACGATCCGTATAAAAGATAGTCCGCTCGTGCCCTGATGATTCTCCTCTCCTACTGAGATAATGATTTTCCCGAGTCTCAAAAAAATCATTTCCCTTTCTAATTTTTAAAGAGTAATTTCTACTATTATTCCGGTTCTTAATCTCTTTAACAACTACATGTCCATCTTTATCAGTACTATAATTTCCTAAATTGATCTTCTCATTTTTTCTTTTATCACGGTTATATCTGTTAGTGTAAAGATCGACAGAAGCACCTGTTATAGGAGCACCAGTAGATCTATCCATTACTGTAATCACATCAGTAGTTCCACCTTGGAAAACTTGGTATGAGAGGTCAGTAACATATATATATAATAAACGAGAGACATTGTCTTTCTTGTTTATTTTTTCTTTATCGTTTATGACTAGACCATAAAAACCTACAGGTAAGGAGGGAATGTGGATCTCTCCATTTAGATTGTAATATTTATCATCGTTAAATAATTTTTGCGACCAGTTTTGCAATGCCGTTTTCTTATTTAAAAATTTGATGATATCATCGTTATTTCTATTCTTTTCCATCTCCTCTTTTTCTTTCTCACTGATAGAAAATAATTTAAGAAAGACTTTATCTATATTTCTATAGTCTAACTTGATTAGAATTTCCTGATTAGACGGATAGGCTTGTTCGCTTACTGCATTTAAACTAAGAGCTGTTATCCCATTATATATATTTATGCACGTATTACTTGCAGGGTGTTTTGGGTATAGATCAATCGCTTTTTTGCAATATGCTAGTGCAGTGATATAATCATCAGTATGTTCCTTATGATTTCTGGTCGCACGATTATTGTATAGCTGAGCCAGTCGAGCATAGATCTCCGGATGTAATTGTAAATCTTTACAATCTTCTTCTAGAGCTAAAAGACGATGCTCATATAAACGTTCTTTTTCTGCAAGTCTGGATTGGTTATATATAAGATCGAGCCTTTTTAAATTTATAAACGCTTTGGCTTCGGGGCGATCATTATTATAAGTCAGATGATCTTGAATAAGATGTATCGCTTCTAACAATAACGAAGTAGAATCTTTTGACGTAAAGGTCATGGATATAAATTCATCGATAGGAGCAAAGTATCTTTCTTCGTTGACCGAATATTGGTAAACAGGAGCGGTTAAATAAGTCTGGTTATTTGCAAAAAAATCAAATGCCCTCGTAGCCAGAAGGTCGTAAAGTGTGGGTAAATACTTCAATGACTCATCATCATAGATATCTAGCAGTTCGTCATACTTATTTAGAGGCTCAGAGAGTGCTTTAGGGTTTTGTATAGATGCTTTAAAACTAGTAGCTATCTTATCTATAAAAGTGTTAGTAGGCCAGGTAACAGGATTATTTTCTTCAAAATCCTCTATTCGACTTCGTTGCTGTATTTGCCATCTGTTTTGGTTTAGATACTGCAGATATAATGTCCCTTCAACAGACTGTAAAATCTCTTTAGTAGGGCTAGGAGATTTTGCTATTTCTTCTTTAAAAAGTAGTACTACTTTTTCATAGCTCTCTTCCTCAGTCTGCATGATAAATTTACCTTTATAGATAATCGACTTTGTCAATTGGATTATTTCTTTTTCTTTGGATGCCTTAGTATAAATCTTTTCCACTACTGCTAATGCAGATTTAGGCTTACGTTCGTTTTCTAACTCAATGACCTTTTTCCATAAATCTCCATAATTATCTTTCATAGTAAAATTTGTAAACCCTAATAATGCAATTAAAAGCATTATTCCACCAATCTTTCCAATTTTCATAAGCGGCATATTTATACGTAACATTAATTTAATTTATATAATTCACAGATGTACTGATAAGATGAAAAAAGGTTATCGATTACATAAACAGTTTGATGCTGGAAAAACTAGGCTTGTTTAAACTAAATTTAGTTAAGCCCTTTGCTTTCTAATCCTAAGATCCATAAACTTTTAATACACTAAGTCACAAGACAATGCAACCCTTAAAACTTTTAACGGTGAGAAGATTACCAATCAATGGGTTTATAATCTTTAAGAAACTGACCATTCCAGTGCTTGCCTGTATTTATACCATCTATAAAAGGATCACAAATTCTGGCAGCTCCGTCTACAATATCTAGAGGTGGCTGAAAATCATGGACTTCTTCCTTAAACTTAGCAAGGTGTATAGGGTCCTCGTCAGTTACCCATCCTGTATCTACTGCATTAGTAAAAATTCCGTGCTTTGCCAGTTCGGATGCTGAGGTGTGTGTCAGCATATTTATAGCAGCTTTAGCCATATTAGTATGTGGATGTCTAGCGGCTTTTTTAAACCGGTAAAACTTTCCTTCCATAGCTGTTACGTTTACAATATGCTTATTTCCGGTATTTTCTTTCTTCATCAGATTGACCAATTTATTATTGATCACAAAAGGAGCTACTGCGTTTACGAGTTGCACCTCTAACATCTCCGAAGGATTTATTTCTCCTAACTTTAGTCTCCAACTATTAGTCTGACGTAGATCTACCTGCTGTAAATCAGCATCTAACTTACCCACTGGAAAAACATCAGTCGCTTCTAATGACTCGTCATAAGAATACGGAATCTGCGATAATTTAGCAGACTCTCGGATCCCAACTCCAGGTCCTTTTCCATGCCAGTTTACAGGTAATGCTTTTTCCTGAGATAAGTCTCTAGGAGACATGGAAATTAACTCATTTTTAAAGTTCTCATGATTAGAAAGTAAGTTTTGGACCTGAGGTTCTAATTCGCCGTAAGGCAAAGATTCCTTTTCCATCAAGTGAGCATAAAATCCAGGAGGTCTTCTCACGGTCTGTGCTGCATTATTTATGATGATATCTAATCGATCATACTTCTGTTCGACGTAAGTCGCAAAAATTTCAACACTCGGAATATGCCTTAGATCTAATCCGTAGATCCTCAGTCGATCACCCCATTTTTTATATCCAGGTTCCTTTGCAAATCTAATCGCGGAATCTACAGGAAAGCGAGTTGTGGCGATTACGGAGGCCCCTGACTCTAACATCATCAGGGTCGCCTGATATCCGATCTTTAAACGAGACCCTGTGATCAGTGCTACCTGACCTGTCATGTCAGTTCGCTGAAAACGCTTATGATAATTATAATCTCCACAATCCTCACACATGGCATCGTAGAAAAAATGGAGCTTAGTGAATTCCGCCTTACAGACATAACAGTTCCTAGGAGAGGATAATTCTGGTTGCTCCTTCTTTTTATCCGCAGGTGCTATCTGCATCGGAGCTGTAAAAATATCGGCCTCACGAGCAGACCTAATACCTGTTATTTTACGTGCTTCTTTATCCTTTTTTACAATAGTATCTCTTTTAGACTTCCTTCTTTTTTTTGCTCTTAACTGCAATTCTGTTTTATCGGGTCTACTGAGTTTACCAGCGGCCGTAAGCAAAGCCCTTTTTTTAAGTTCGGGAATATCAGATAACTCGTGTCCATTTTCTACTAGATATTCTAAACCTTTGATAATTTGGTCTATATTTTCCTGCGAAAGCTTATTTTCGTTCATTGGAATGTAAAGGTAAACTGAAAATAGCAATGACAGAAAATTCGATAGAGAACATTAGAATAAATATTCAGGATGAAACGGCACCTCTGGAGGCTGTTATTTTAGGGACAGCAAAGGATATCGGTTTTCCGAACTCTAAATATGTGCATCCCGATCAATGGACTAATCATAGAGCACCTGCGGAAGATCAAATAAACGACCCTAAATCTAGGATGCATATTATCAATGGAACCTATCCTATCGAATCTTTTTTAAGACAAGAAAACGATTATTTTGCTCGAGTGCTAGCCAAATACAACGTAGAAATTTACCAGCCTATTACTTTAGAAGGGACCAACCAGATTTTTACGAGAGACATCGGATTTGTGATAGATAACGTCTTTATAAAATCTAACATGAGTACGTTTAAAAGGCAGTCTGAATTTTTTGCGATACGAGATATTGTTAGTCAGATTACAGATGAGGTATGGTTTCCGCCATCATCAGTGCAGATCGAAGGTGGAGATGTATTCCCTTATAAGGACAAAATATTTGTAGGTCAAGCGGCGGAAGGATGTGAAAAAATGAGATGTAATCGTACAAATCCAGAAGCGATAAAATACTTGCAAAATAAATTTCCGGATAAAAAAGTTATACCGGTCCCATTAAAAAAATCAGATAAAGATCCTAATATTAATTGTTTACATCTAGACTGTGCTTTCCAGCCTATCGGCAATAACGACCACTGTATTATTTTTATGGATGGTTTTCAGGATAGAGCTCAGGCGGAAGAAATGATGGATATTTTCGGCGGAGAAAAAAATGCGATTAAAATAGAAGGAAAGGATATGTATAATATGAATAGCAATATTTTTTCTATAAGCCCCGAAGTAATCGTCTCAGGAAATAAGAATAGTGAGTTTGGAGAATTAAATGCTCGTTTAGAAGATAAAGGATTTACAGTAGAACGAATACCCTACTCTGAAACTTCCAAGATGGAAGGACTTTTAAGATGCAGTACATTACCATTAAGAAGAACTTACAATTAGTATGAATAACAAAAGTACAATAGCACATACCGTTATGATGGTAGAACCTGTAGCTTTTGGGTTTAATGAATCTGCGGCAGAAACTAATGCTTTTCAGAACAGGGTAAATCAATCTGCCGAAGAAATCCAGAAAAAGGCCTTACAGGAGTTTATTGCTTACGTAGATTTATTACGTTCGCATGGGATTACTGTAGAAGTTTTCAAAGATCAGATAGATCCTTATACTCCTGATTCTATCTTTCCTAATAACTGGTTTGCCACGAGTCCTCATGATAGAAGTTTTGTGACTTTTCCGATGGCAAATAAAAATAGAGCTGATGAAAGGAGAGAGGATATTATAGAGCATCTAGTCAAAAAAAATGATTACCAAATCGATCAATCTTTATTAGATTATGAAGCTAAGGGTCTCTTTCTCGAAGGAACGGGAAGTATGGTTTTAGATCACATAAACAATATTGCATACGCATGTCTAAGTCCTCGCACTGACAAAGAGGTATTTAATCATTGGTGTAAGCAGAGTGGTTATGAGCCGGTGAGTTTTTATAGTTATGGATCAGAGGGATCAGAAGTTTATCATACAAATGTGATCATGACTCTCGCTGACGAATATGTAGTTATCTGTTTAGAATCTATATTAGATCATGAGGAAAGAGAAATGGTTATTGATAAATTAGTAAAACAATCTCACCGATCAATAATAGATATCAGCATGGATCAGATGAATCAGTTTGCGGGTAATATGTTACAACTTAGAAATGCCAATGGTGACAAATTTTTAGTGATGTCTAAAACAGCTAAGGATTCTCTTACTACAGAACAGATAGAGGCGATTACTGTAACTTTTAAAAATACTATCCTAGCACCTGATATTACGCTTATAGAAACTATCGGTGGTGGTAGTGCCCGATGTATGATCGCGGAGATTTTTTGAAGTTAGAAATTAAACTGTTGGACATTATATTCTAAATAGACTGGGAGGTCAAATAGACATGCTTGGATTAATTCAATCACAGAAACTAGTTTTAAATCTTTTGGTTTAAGCACACCTCATACTAAATTTCGTAAGCTCTTATTTTTCTCTTTTTGATTTTAGCATTATTCAACTTTTCTATTACCTGATCGATTTTGCTCGTGTGAATAGCTACGAAGGCACAATCATTTTTTAACTCAATAATGCCTACCTCATCCTTATTAAGATCACATTGCTTAAATAAAAAGCCTGCTATATCACCTTTAGATATTTTATCCTTGCGACCACCAGAAATAAAAACAGTACCCCACTCAGTCCACTCTCTTTTAATTCCTTCTTTAATCACTTCCTCTTCTAATTCGCCAATAAAATCAGGTAGCTCTTCCTCGGCCCATTTTATCACATATGCCGTACCGTCAGCATTCATTCTTGCGGTCCGTCCATTACGATGCGTAAATTCATGAGCTCGCATCGGGAGATGATAATGTATAATAAATTTTAATTCCGGAATATCTAACCCTCTGGCTGCAAGGTCTGTTGCCAAAATAAGCTGATGTGTTCCATTCCTAAATTTTATTAAGCATCGTTCTCTATCGATTTGTTCGAGCCCTCCGTAGTAACAACCATGCTCTATTTCCTGAGAGGAAAGAAAATCAGATACTCGATCTATGGAATCTTTAAAATTACAAAATATAATTCCAGGCTGACGGCCTAGATGATTTAAGGCTTTCGCCAATGTTTCTAATTTATCTTTATCAGGAGAAATTATAGATTTAATTTTTAGCTGAGCTACGCCATCAGATAAATAATTTATCATTATCGGGTTTTCTAATCCCATGAAAACTGGCATGGATTCTTCCTTTGTAGCCGATGTCATTATCTTTTTCCTCAATCCTTTTAAGTGCGATAAGATCTCACTCATTTCCCCTTCAAAACCCACCTCTAGTGATTTATCATATTCATCCAGAACAAGCGTGCTTATTAAATCAGGCGAAAATGTTTTACGTCTCAAATGATCTGCAATTCTTCCTGGTGTTCCTATAAGAATAGCAGGTCTATGCTTTAGATCTATTTTATCCTTAGAGAAAGGTCTACCTCCATAAATAGCATTAGATTTAAAACCAGTCCCCATATTCCTAAATACTTGATCGATCTGGATCGCCAGTTCTCGAGAAGGCACTAATATTAATGCCTGTACCTCAGTAATCTTGCTACTTAAAGACTGGATAAGAGGTAGTAAAAAAGCAACTGTTTTTCCAGATCCCGTCGGCGATAGTAAGATGATCTCTGGATTTGCATGTATAGCAATACGAGCTTCATCCTGCATAGGGTTTAGCTTTTTGATGCCGAGTTTTAGAAGTAGCTCTTTTTGATTTTTAACCATAATTAAAGGCAAAGGTAGTGCTTCTCACTAGATGATTTATCGCAAAGTTCGATAATATGTTAAAACGGTAAATTGGTCAGATCTACATTTCCTCCACTTAGAATAATGCCCACTTTTTTTCCTGCAAATTTCTCTTTTTGTTTAAGTAATGCGGCATAAGGTACTGCACAAGAAGGCTCTATGATTATTTTCATCCTTTCCCAAATAAGTCTCATAGCTGCAACTATTTCCTCCTCCTCTACTCGTATAATCTCTTCTACATATTTTAGGATTATAGGAAAATTTATATCTCCGAGGTTTGTGCGTAAACCATCGGCGATCGTATCAGGATGATCATTATACTCTATACGACCAGATTGCATGGATCGATAAGCATCATCTGCATTTATCGGTTCGCCCGCATAGACTTTACAATTTTTACCAAAATACTCAGCTGCCAAAGCTGTCCCTGCTAATAATCCACCTCCTCCTACTGGAGTGATAATAGCATCTAGGTCTGGAATTTCCTCTAGCAATTCTTTAGCTGCTGTTCCCTGCCCTATGATTACATCAATGTCATTACTCGGATGTATAAATGCACATCCTTTCTCAGCTATAATCTTATTTGCAGCTTGCTGACGATCGCTAATATTATTCCCTGATATGGAGATATTTCCATTGTATGCTTCTACTGCTTGTTTTTTTACGGAGGGTGCATTTTCCGGCATTACGATGTACGCTGGAACACCTATAGACTTAGCTGCGAGAGAAACCGCCTGTGCCATATTTCCAGATGAGTGAGTAACTACTCCACGTGCTAGTTTTTCTTTTGACAATTGGAGTATCGCATTAGTGGCTCCTCGCATTTTAAAAGCCCCCATTTTCTGAAAATTTTCGCATTTAAAAAATATCGAGCAGCCTCCCTTTTCATCTATAAGACCAGAAGTCATTACTGGCGTACAATGTATATAAGGATCGATACGCTTATGATCTTCGATGAATCTATGTTTATAATCCATTCTTTAAAATACTAAATAAAATTTCTAAAATTATCGTTCTAAACTCACAAATGGGGATATCGGCTCTTTAAAACACATATGCCTCATAAGATGCTCAGCCCAGTAAGGAGTAAGCGATGCCCCTTTAGTTCCGAAACCATTAAATATATAGATATTTTTATGATTATAGTGCGGTCCTATATATGGTCTTCTATCTAAGACAGTAGGTCTAATAGCAGCAATATGATCTATAATTTTGTATGGGACTTTTAAATTCTTATCGAGAATCTTAATCATTTTTTCTTTTTCGGATGCTGTAGGATTTGCGTCTTTAAATTCCCACTCATATCCCGAACCTACCCAAAACACTCCATCACCAAAAGGCACAAAGCTAAGTTTTTGCTTTAGGATTTTCTGAGGATCACAATTCTCTATTTTAATCAGTAAGGCCTCTCCTTTAGAGGGCTCATGAGCCAAATGCGAAAAATAAGGATTAGACTTTACCCGATACCCCTCCGCAAATATGATGGTTTCTGCTTTTATGGTTTCGTATGAGATATGATCATCGTGTAATTCCAATTTATCAAAATTAAACTCTTGTTCAACAATAAATTTATACTTTGACAAGAACTGCTTGTATGCTCTTATTAATACGGGTAAGTGCACTTGCATTCCAGATTGTAACTCCCCATAGGACATCGCTGCATTTATAACTGGCTCGTATTGTTCCAGCTCTGTCTTGTCAGCTTTAAAATGCTTAGACTCTTCAGAATTTATTTTAAGCTCCCATTCGTTTTCTTCTTTTATATTATGTAAAGCTCTTATAATATTTCTATCATGGAATAGCGGAACTCCTATAAGCTTACTTAGCTGACCATAGACTTCTTGAGCTCTAGGAAGCAACTCATCGATCATCCAACTTTTTACATATTTACGACCAGTTAAAGGATTGATAACACCTGCTGCTACCTTTGACGCTGCATCTTTATGCCCGTTATCAATGACGATACCATGTAGGCCGTTTTTACGTAAGGAGAAATCAAGAATAGAACCAGCTACTCCCTGTCCTACTATGATGTAATCGAATGAAGGCATTATTAATAAATTAAAATTGGGATAATTCTGCTTTGAGTTTTTTTGTCAATTTAGAAACCACTAATTCGTAGGAGTGATCTATTAAATTTGCCAAAACTTTACCATTTACATCCTCTTCCAGGATTATTGTATTCCAGTGTTTTTTATTCATATGATAGCCGGGAAGGATTGCCTCGTACCGTTCTCTTAACTCCTCCGCTCGATCAGGATCACATTTTAGATTGAGACTAAGAGGCATTCGCGTAAGCGAAACCAGTCCAAACATCTTACCCATTACTTTGAAAACTAAAGTAGACTCATCAAAAGGAAATTCCTCTGTTGTCCCTGGTTTAGCTAAGCAATATTCCCGTATTGATTCTGCATCCATTTACTCGATTAGTATAAATGACCCATAAGTTCTTTTTTGACTTGCAGGTATTCTTCGTTTTCAATATTAGAAGGAATTACTAAAGGAACACGATCATTTAATTTGATCTTTGAATTTTCTATAGCTTCTATCTTCCGAGGATTATTAGTAATTAGATCTATTTCTGTAATACCCAGATCTTCTAGAATCTGTATCCCTATATCATACTTTCTCATATCAGGCTTAAAACCTAAATCTGTATTAGCATCGACGGTATTACGACCCGTATCTTGAATGTTATAGGCCTTTAACTTATTTATCAGGCCGATCCCTCTACCCTCTTGTCTTAGATAAATGACTACACCATTTCTTTCGTTTATAATACCAAGAGCAGTAGCTAACTGCTCTCCGCAATCGCATCTTTGAGACCCTAGTAAATCTCCCGTCAGACACTCTGAGTGAATTCTCACAGCCACTGGTTTTGTTAAATCTAACTTCCTATGACAAATAACAAAATGTGGTTTTATATCATCTGCAGAATCAGCATAGATAATCATATTGAAATTTCCATATTTAGTAGGTAAATATGTTTCTACTTGACGTTTCAAATTTTTTATGTTTATTTAAGCTAATAACAAACGAGGACCATCAATGTTTAGTCTGATCTATCCGTATTACCCTCTCCTACTGGTTCGTCTGATGTAGTAATAAACCCAGCATGTGTGTCTTTACTGTAGTAAAAGAACAAAGGTTGCTCATGCCTTAGGATATCAATAAAGCTAGGATATCTATCGGCTCTAAAATGGATATTTAATTTTTTACGTCCTTTAGTGTTATCGGTAAAATTAGGAGGTATCGTCCCTTTACAAAACTTAAGAATTCCATCTGCATTAGATAATTTAATATGAATGGAAGCTTCTACGGCATTTTTCTCTTCAGAAAATCCGTAGAGAAAAACCTTATACTTTGTAAATTCTTCTATGTGAAAATTATTCATGTAATTATTTTGTATAAATGTATAAATTAGTCCTGAGATATAAATAAACAATTACATTTTATCATTTTGACCGTCCTTACTATTCTCTTTCTTACGTTTATCTATATCATGCAAATAATCTAAATATATTTTTCGTTGCTTACCATCGAGCATTTTTAAAATATTTAGATCCCTGGACTCTAGAATAGCCTTTTTGTCCACAAATTTTGTTCTATCATCTTTATCTGAGGAAATAACAGCCACTATCTGGTTTGCGTGATTATTATAAATTTTCTTAAACTCTATTATTTCCAGATCAGAAAGTTCTAGCACTTCTACTAAAGATTTTATATCAGTAGGTCTTTTGTATGCGGCTGTCGCCAATGGAGGGGTGTTTCCCTGACCTTGTACTAAGTCAACTGCAGGATCATTATCCTTTACAAGTTCTTTATTAGAAGAACAGCTAATTAGAATAATAATCAATGATAGAAAGAATAGAAAAAATCTCATAATTCTAATTTTTATAGAGACGAATATAAGAAGCTCTATGTTTTATCCTAGGACTTTTTAATTTTACGCCAGTTAAAAACAATTAAAACAGCTCCATGAGGTCAATACTGCAGATTCTAGCTCTTCTCTTTATCTTATCCTTTATAATGTTCTCATGTAAATCTGGTTCTGATGCCTCTGGTTTACAAAACATTAAAGTAGAGCAGCTTTCTAAACTCAAAGTAGACTATCCTGACTTAGTAATTATTGATGTGCGTACCCCAGAGGAAATCGCTGGAGGAAAAATAGATGAAAATGCATTGGAAATTGATTTTAAGAATAGTTCTTTTGATTCAAAAATTTCAAAACTGGATAAGGATAAAACATATTTAATTTATTGTAAATCTGGAGGAAGGAGCAGTAAATCCGCGAAGAAAATGATTTCTAGTGGATTTAAGAACATCTATAATTTAGACGGGGGATATTCGGATTGGTCTTCTTCAAAAAATTAAAGCAACATATTAAGCTTTTTAAGGCTCTATATATCATACAATCGTGTATATTGTATACATCATTTTTTATTATTATATGATCATTTTTTAAACAACTATAAAAATTATGAAAAAACTACTTTTTCTTTTTTGTGCTTTTTCTTTTTTAACAGCTGATGTATCTGCTCAAATCAAAGGAGGGGTAACCTGGTTTGATGCAGGTCTTAAAGTAAAATTTGGAGGAGCGGGGTTATATAACACTGCTGTAGTAGATAGTGATGTCTACAACTATGATTTAGGTAAGACTAATGGATTTGGTGTAGGATTAAAAATGGCCATGAATTTTGACAATAACGGTATCGTTTTAGAAGGTATGTTATCACAAGGGAGTCAGGATTTTGAAAGTGGAGCAAATGATAACGTTCAGGTAAAGTGGAAAACAACTGATATTTACCTCATGTATCGTAATAGTGCAAATAGAGGATATTTTGAAATAGGACCTAAAATGTCTCTTATACGAGGTGTAGATTTTACTAATCCTGATGGAACTACTGTCGATGTTAGTGATAATTACCAAACCCATTACTCAGGTGTTGTAGGATTTGGGGGGAACCTGTTAGGAAGTGACGGAGCGTTTTTAGGTATTTTAGGATTAAGAATGGAATATGGATTTACAGACGCTGTAACAACTGATGGTCTTGGTTTAGGACACCCTGTTGTAGACCCTTCTATTTACAGTGCAGGTGATAAGACTTCCAATATTATTTTTGCAGGTGTGGTCATGGAATTATATTGGGGTATCGGATATTATGCTAAAGCAGGATGTGGTCAACGTTCTAAATTTTTGAAATTTTAAAATCATAAATACTACGATAAAAAAAGGAAGGGCTTATTAAAACCCTTCTTTTTTTTGTTTACTATTCTTTTATTTAGCTGCTTGTGCTACTAATGCATTATCGACTAATAACTTACTGTTTAAATTTTCTAATCCTGTTGTATTCATATTTATTTCTACAACACCTCTTCTCTTAGTTACTTTAAAAGACTTTAGTTTTTTAGTTCCATCGTATAATTCTATTCTTGTATCAGGAGTCCAGTTTTTAGAACTATAACTAATGATAACGATACCTTTAGTTTTATGCTCTCCTACTGTTATCAAAGCATTATCATTCTGAGATAACTGGCCTATATTGAAACCATTTTCAGCACATAGGTCGTAGTAATATTGGCATAAGCCATCCCATTCTATATCACAGCAGTATGTGTCAAATTCCTGAATCTCATCTGTACAGTCATCATCTAATAGTTCATCTGTATAAACATCGTAGACCGTAATACAACCAGAAGGATCCTCTCCAGAGACATCATTTAAACATTCATCATACGCCTCTTGACATAGGTAATCAAACTCTACCCCGCAACAATAATCATCTTCAGTAATTACTTGATCATAACAAGATTGATTTGTCAGTGCTTCTCCGGTATTAAAATCTATTGCAGGTGCATCACAATTAGAACTTACTGGATCATCATTTCCACTACCCGTTCCACCATTATTATCAGTAAGAATAAAATTTACAAATCCGCTCCATGAAGACCATCCATCTCCACATTGGGTTCTAACCTGAACCTTATACTCTACATCTGGCTGTAATGAGGATAATATCTCAGTCGTATTTGTGGTATTAAAAACGGTATAACTCCCTCCGGTTACAGGCTTATATCTTACTCTATATTTAATCGCATCTACAAACCCAGTCCATGAGACCTTTACCTCTGTATCACTTATGATTTCTACCGCTAGATCATCAACCTCATCACATCCATCAGTAGATCCACCATTATCATCTCCTGGATTATCATCACCTGACGTTGTCGAACAAACATTAGCCGCATTATTAGTTAACACACTTAAAGAAGTAGCAACATAATTTTCACTTCTGTCTCCTTGTCCTTCAGAGAACATGTACATGCAAGCATCGTTTGTATAATCCATATAATTCATATGCATGTCAGTAGAACCGCAAGAACTAGCTCCTACAGTAGGGCAATCGTAATAAGGATCAGCAGAATCTGGCGTATCATTTACATCATCATCTTGACTACATCCTCCACCCCAAATATGATCCAGTAATAAATAATGTCCCACTTCATGTGTTGTTGTACGTCCTAAATTATAAGGAGCTCCTGGGACTACATTACCACAACCTGATCCAGATCCAAATGCTACAGCTTCTATTACCACTCCATCACCGTTTCCAGAACCACCTAGAGGAGCGTACCCTAAAACACCTGTTCCGAACTGAACAAAAATATTTAAATACCCACTAAAATCACTATTACTATCTCCTGTTGTCTGATTTATCGTAACGGCTGGCTCCCCATCTATAAGTCCATATCCTGCTGGGTGATTTTTATCAGCTAGGCAAAAGCTTAGACACGTTTTAGAGTAGTTAACCCCTGGAAAGGAAGATGATGCGTTATTTATCCATTGGCCGATATCTGAGTTTGTTCCTTGAAAATCATTATTTAAAATCTGAATTTGATTCTGTGCTAAAGATACAAGGCATGCAGCATCTCCTGATACGCCCTGATAATGTACAGCCACAGGAATAACTGGTGGATTTTCACAAGAACTTCTAGTTATCACTGAGGCGGAAGAGAGCCGGGTAAACTTAGCTTTGTGAGCCAACTTATAGTTAGGGTCTTGCATTAATTTTTCCATGTGATCGTGCATACTACACTTTCTTTGGATATGATTTGCGGATATATCATCGGTTAGATCGTCGAATGAATTTTCATCCTGACATGAATACATCATGAGAAGGCAAACTACAGCTGATAATAATACTCTGAACTGTTTCATAATTTTGTTTTAATAAGTGAAATAAATTAATAGGTACTTGCTACTCTTATAGGATCTCTTATTATTTCTACTTCAAAACTATGATGAGCAGTCATTATAAATCCGGATATATATACCAACTATGGCTGCTTTTTATACTTCTTTGGGTTTTTATTACACTTTGTCTGATACGAAGGAGTTAGTAGAGCTGTAAATTTGTAGTACCAATGAATAAATTAGAAAACAAATCAATAGTTAAGTCATTTTTATTTGACTCCAAGTTTTGGGTATTACGCCATTTACTATTTTGGGCAATTATATATTTAGACGAAATCTTTAACATACTGGGTATTGTAGATTACGGTCCTGTCGATATATACTTCTTTGTATCTCTAATTTTAGATTTCTTTCTGGTTTATTTTAACATTTACTTTTTAATCCCTAAATACTTAAAAAAATCAAAAATATTTTACTACTCTGTCCTTACATTTTTCCAAATTATAATTGTCCTCTTTTTTAATTTATCCTTTTTTGAAACTTTTATAGATCCAATATCTCCAGAAGAGGCATCAGATGTAGATTATATATCGGCATACATAGAAATGGGGATTACGCAACTAGGAATCCTATTCCCTGCCGTTGCAATTACTCTTTTTAAAACCAACTGGAGCAATGCCAGTAGACTCAATGAATTAAATAAACTAAGATATGAGTCAGAATTAGATTACCTAAAAAAACAGGTCAATCCGCATTTTCTTTTCAATACCTTAAACGCCATTTATGTACAAGCAAAACAAAAATTAGATACTGTACCAGAAGCCATTATGTCCCTATCCAATCTAATGCGTTACCAAACTTATGATGGAATGCAGAGCACTGTTGCACTGTCTAAAGAAATAGAGTTTATTAAAAACTATCTGGCAATGGAAAAGATGAGGCGAGAGGATCTAGATGTCAAAATAGAAATGACTAATGATTTAAAAAACAAAAGTATACAACCTCTATTGCTTCTACCTCTTATAGAAAACGCATGTAAATACAGTCTGCAGATTAAATCTAAAGAACAATCTTTTGTACATCTTAGACTTTACAAAAACGAAGTGGAAACCATTATAGAAATAAAAAACAGTATGGGAGATGTGGAAAAAAAAGAAGATGACAAATACTCCGGACTGGGACAGTCCAACGTAAAAAAGAGGTTAAACCTACTATATCCAAATGAGCATGAGTTCATTGTAAACAGTACAGAAAAAATTTATTCTCTTACTTTGAAATTAAAATCTCAATCCAATAATTTTTAATATGAATTGTATCATAGTAGATGATGAACCACTAGGTAGAAAGGGTATGGAATTACTCGTAGATGAACTCCATTATCTCACGCTTAAAGATCAATTCCCTAATGCAATTTTAGCAAAAGAATACTTAGATAATAATGCCATTGATTTAATTTTTTTAGATATCGAAATGCCCGGGCTAAATGGCTTAGATTTTATTCGTTCTTTAAAGCAAAGTCCTCTTATTATTCTTTCTACAGCCTACCCTCAATTTGCTCTGGAAGCATTTGAACTAGACGTAGTAGATTATCTAGTAAAGCCAGTAGCCTTTGGTCGATTTTTAAAAGCGGTAGAAAAAGCTAAAGAATTTTATGAGTTATTGAATAAGAAAGAAACAACAATAGATTCCATCCAAGATGATTTTATTTTCATTAGATCAGAACGTAAAATAATTAAACTCTTTTTCTCAGACATAAAATACATAAAAGGCCTCAAGGATTATGTAATGATATATACCATCGACGATAAATTTATTACCGCGATGAATATCAAAACGATACATTCTAAAATCCCAAATCAGATCTTTACTCGAATAAACAAATCCCATGTGATCAACATAAAATTCTTGACCTCTATAGAACATGATGTCGTCTATCTAGGAAACTCAGAATTTACTTTAGGAAACACATATAGAGATCATTTTATCTCCACTTTTATAAGCGACAAATTAATAAAACGCTAAAACAAAAACATAGTATATCTGTTGTGATATTTATGAAAGTATATCGCTACCAGACAGAGCAAATCCTTCCTATATCTATTGAAAAAGCCTGGGATTTTTTTTCATCACCAGTAAATCTCAAAGAGATCACACCGGATTATCTCGGGTTTAAAATCACATCAGATCTAGGCGATGGTAAAATGTATCCCGGTCAGATAATCACCTATGTAGTTAAACCACTAGCAGGTATTCCTATGAGATGGGCTACAGAAATAACTCATGTAAAAGACAAGGAATATTTTGTGGATGAGCAAAGATTTGGTCCATACGCTATGTGGCATCATCAGCACTGGTTTAAGCAGACAGACAAAGGAGTCCATATGACGGACATCGTTCACTACGCCATACCGTTAGGAATTATAGGACGTATAGCAAATACCCTAATCGTTAAAAATAAACTTAAGGAAATATTCGACTATCGATATAAAAAAGTAGAAACAATTTTTAGCTAAAACTATTGATTATCGGTACAAAGCTATCTGCCTTTAGTGATGCTCCCCCGACCAAGCCTCCGTCTATATCCGCCTGGCTAAAAAGCTCTTTTGCATTTGCAGGTTTTACGGAGCCTCCATATAATATCGAAATATTCTTTGATTTAGTCCCGATTTTGGTTTTAAGATAATCTCTTATCTCCCGATGCATTTCCTGAGCTTGTTCCGGACTAGCAGTCTCACCAGTTCCGATTGCCCATATAGGCTCGTAGGCCAATATTATATTATCAAAATCTGCTTTCTTTAAATGGAAGAGACTTTCTTTTACTTGCTTTTTTACATGTGCAATATGCTTTTTTGCCTTTCTGGTTTTTAAAGATTCCCCACAACAAAAAACAACTTTTAACCCATTGGCGAAAGCCAAATCAACCTTTTCCTTTATAATATCATTAGTCTCATTATTATCAGCTCTACGCTCCGAATGCCCTATAATCACATATTCTATTCCTATGGAAGCTAGCATACTCGCAGACACCTCTCCAGTATGTGCCCCACTAGCTTTATGATGACAGTTCTGGGCCATAACATCCACTTTATCCATATACCTAGTTTTTGCCTTAAACTCCATAAGATAAGGAAATGGAACCCCGATCAATGTATGGACCGATTTATCTCTTTGAGATTTAACGATAGTGGTGACAAGCTTATCCGCTTCCTGGATGCTTAAATTCATTTTCCAGTTACCCGCAGCAATTTTTCTCTTACTCATAAGTGAAATTTAATATTAGGATGCCAAAAATATTCATAAATTACCGAATTATTAAACAGATCGTGTAAGTGGCAAAAGAAAACCCATATATAAACCGAGATATTAGCTGGCTAGACTTTAATTATAGAGTACTACAAGAAGCTAAAGATCCTCGAGTTCCATTGCTTGAAAGAATTAAATTTCTCGCTATATATTCGTCTAATCTGGGTGAATTCTTTAAAGTCAGGGTGGCCAATCATAAAAACTTATTACGTGTAAGTAAGAAAACTAAAAAAGAACTCGGAGAGGATCACAAAGAAATACTAATCCAAATCCTCAAAACAGTCGAAGAACAACAAAAGGACTTTAGCCATATTTATGGAAAAAAAATTGCTCCCGAATTACGTAGAGCAGGAATACGATTTGTTACTCGTAAGGATCTTAATCAAAAACAAAAGGATTTTGTAAAAGACTATTTTGAAGAAAATCTAATGTTTTATACTCAACCTATTCTGCTATGGCGAGATAGGGTTAAACCATTCCTAAACAATAGCTCTCTGTACCTAGCATTAGTAATGGAAACTGAAGATAAAAAGAAGGGATACTATTACGGCATCGTACAAATTCCATCTTTCTCTGTCGATCGCTTTATCATTTTACCCAAGGAAAAAGAAGATCTCGTAGAAATAATATTACTAGATGATATCGTTAGATTATATGTCAGAGAGCTGTTCCCTGGTTTTAAAATATTAGACACATATTCTATAAAAATCACAAGGGATGCAGAGCTTTACATAGATGACGAGTTTGAAGGGAATCTTTTAGAAAAAGTAAAAAGCAGTCTCAAAAAACGAAATATAGGTCCAGCCTCAAGAATGGTTTACGATCGTAAAATGCCTTCTCATTTACTCAAGTTTTTAATGTCTAATTTTGGACTGGAAGAGATAGATCTGATCTCGGAGGGAAGGTACCATAACAATTTTGATTTTTTTAAATTTCCTGATTTTGGAAAGAAACATCTACTAAACGATAAGCTTCCTCCCCTTCCACTAAAAAGTCTGGATAATAAAGAATCTATATTTTCTGCAATAGAAAAGAAAGATCATTTTATCCATGTTCCTTACCACAGCTATGACTCAGTGGTTCGATTCTTTGAGGAAGCCAGTGAGGACCCTGAGGTGGATACTATACGTATCGTACAATATAGAGTCGCAAAGGAATCTCGTATTATGGAGGCTTTGATTAAAGCAGCTAAGAATGGAAAAAAAGTTACCACTTTTATAGAAATAAAAGCCCGTTTTGATGAGGAAGCGAATTTAAAATGGGGAGAAAAATTAGAGAAGAATGGAGTAGAAGTTTCTTACAGTATGCCTGGCTTAAAAGTACATTCTAAAATTGCTCTGGTTACTAAGCGGACGGATAAAGGGGTAAAAAGATATGCCTATCTAAGTACGGGAAACTTTCATGAAGGAACTGCTACTTTATATTCTGATATGGGTCTTTTTACGGCGGATAAAAGATATACCGACGAGATGAAAACCCTGTTTAAATTTCTCGATACTGGAAAAAAAGAGGGTATCTTTTTTAAGCATCTGGCTGTAGGCTATTTTGGACTTAAAACTCGATTAAAGTCATTAGTAAAAGAACAAATATCAAAAGGAAAGAAAGGGCGTATTATTTTAAAAATGAATAGCCTCCAGGATACAGAAATGATCGACCTGCTTTATAAAGCCAGTATGCATGGCGTAGAGATAAAACTAATCGTTAGGGGAATTTGCTGTATCGTACCAGGAATAAAAGGTCAAAGTGAAAACATATCAGGAATCAGTATTGTAGATCGATTTTTAGAACATAGTCGTGTATTTATTTTTGGAGAAGAAGGTAAAGAAAAAGTATTTCTTTCCTCTGCTGACTGGATGGTAAGGAATTTACATCATCGTGTAGAAACCGTTTTTCCGATCTATAACCCTGAAATAAAACAACAAATCATCGACCTTATAGACCTACAACTAAAGGATAATGTTAAAGCCAGATCTCTTAATTTTAAAAAGAACAATACCTACGTTACTAATGACAAAGAACCATTCCATAGCCAAATAGAAACTTACAACTATATTAAAAAGCTATCCTAGATTTTAAAAAATCTATGTAGGACTATTTGCTGATTTTCTGTATTGAACATTCTTAACAAATAATGACCTTGAGCTAAATCATCTACTCTTAAGCGTCCTTCATTAAATGAAAAATCTACTATCTCTGTTCTCATTAGTCGGCCGTCTATACTGTAAATTTGCATAGGTAACTGATCCATTTCTGTTTCGAATCTAACTATTAATGACCCCGTAACAGGGTTTGGAAATATTCTAGTCTCTCTATAATAATCACGACCATTACAATCCTCATCTATATCATTATCTGGAATCTCAGTTGCACCTGGAAATATTTCTGAACTACTATCATCACAATCCGTATTATCCATCACGTATCCAGTAGGCGGTATAAGATAACATGATTCTAATAAAGACGCGATATCTCCATATCCATCTCCATCAGCATCCCTGTAATAATCATAATAAGGAATCCCATCATCGATCGAGCCAGAACAATTATTATCGATTCCATCACAGATTTCTACAGCGTTTGAGTTGATCTGAGCATTATTATCATCACAGTCCGTGGCATCCGCTACAAATCCTGCTGGAGGTACGAGACTACAAAATTCCATAACTGTGGTCGGATCTCCAAAACCATCTCCATCCGCATCTCTATAATAATCGTAATAAGGAATATTATCATCTATAGCACCCGAGCAATTATTATCGATACCATCACAAATTTCTACAGCATCTACATTTACCATATTATCTGTATCCTCACAATCTAAACTGTTAGTCACAAACCCAGCGGGTGGTACTGATAAACAAGTATCTACAGCCATCATAATAGAGCCGTATCCGTCTCCATCAGCGTCTTGATAATAAGTGTTTATGGCTAGTCCCTCGTCTATACTTCCGTTACAATCATCATCCGCTCCATTACACGTTTCCACTCCATCTGGATTGATTGCGGCGTTCTCATCATCACAGTCTTCAAAATAATAAAACCCATCATTATCCGCATCTATAAAAAATAAATCCTCAGCAAAAGCATACACGTCCTCCGCAATATTAGTCCCGATAAGACGACCAGGAATATCATCAGCTGGTGGATGTATACCTCCCCATATTCTAGATAAGCTGGTTTGCTCTGATGCATCTTTGTAGGTCGCCCATTGCAAAGTCATTGTCTCAGAGGGCCCTCTTTCAAAAACTAAGAACTCATCTTGTGGTGCCTCAAACTCACCCATGCCTCCTGGAAAAAAAGCATCACCAGTTACAAATTCCATGATCTCTGCAGCAGCACTAGAAAAGGTAGAGTGCCCTGAAATGTATCCTGCAAAATTAGGCGTAACAAAACTAGGTCTCTGATAAGGCCACCAGTTTTTAGCCGGAATCCATCCCACTCCGGCTATATCTGTCTGAGGATTATCTATAAAATCGGGACCTCTCCAGGCATAAAGCTTAATCTCACCTAATGTTGACGGGTCGGCTATGGCAAGTGGATCACCAGCTTCTATAACTTCTATATATCCCGGTATTAGATCAAATCCTTGCGGATCATAACTCGGCAACGATGGATCAGTTCTCTGCCCTTTCTCTGCTAAAAATCTAATGGCGGATACAGGTCTTATATAATCGTAGTATCCTTTTATTCCCCATGCTGTAATCGCACAATCGTGCATCGCTCCTCCCATGAGTAAATAGGATTTAACATCCCACTCTAAGTCATCGAGTATCTCCCCTTCTCCTTTATATCTTTTCTCAAATTGAGGATGATCACTTACATAGTTTAATAGAGTAAACCAGTGGCCTGGAGGCGTCTCAGAATCTGGACCATCTGCCCAGAACTCTGCAAGGATTCGACCATAGTCGGCTCTCCTAACCATTTGCGGTTGGTATGGCATTCCGGTAACAGGATTTAATGCATGACCATTACTAGGATCTCCACCATCAAGTAGATTATAAAATTGATCATACTCCTCAAAATCACTTGGATAATCTGTAATATTCCCTATCGAGGCTGGTGATATATCTATCATGGTATCATCAGCTGGATCGAGGTGACTCGACCATATAGATACAAGCTGGAATCCCCATCTCCACTGATCGCTCATAGCTCCATTTCCGTCTTCGCTTAGCAATGGCGGATCTCCTGGGTCATGATAAATCCACCAATCATTATTATCTCTTTGTTTTATCGTAAGATCCTCATTAGTAAGTGCAAAAGGACTCACTTGTCCCCACTCTGGACTTAAAAAAGGAGGCGTATTAAAAGGTATCGGGTTTCCGGCTTGATCGATAAATAAATCTAAGGTTAATGGTTGCCATCGATTAGGGTCAGATAGATGATAATTACCTACCGAATCCATGACAAGAGATTGATTTACGGGTTGGTAAACTTGGTTACCGTAATTACCGATTTGATAAGATCCATCTTGCAGCCCGTAGTCAATAACCATTTGAGCAACATAATTTCCTAATGCCGCAGGATCTCCGGTAGAATAATCGGTAGAAGTTATTGCAGGATTATATCCTAAATCTCCCATTTTATTATTGATTCTCTGTGTAAAAGAAAACCCTTCTGGAGAAAAATTAAATCTATTAGCTAGTAGCCTATAACAGAAATAAGAAATCGCTTCTTCTCTTATGTCTTCTACATTCATGGTGATCGGAAAATCATCTATGGGAAATTCAAATCCGCTAACCGTTTTACCCATAAAATAGGGCTCTGCTATATCATCCGTAAGTGCCCATATATCATACATTCCTGCTGACATATGGAATAAGTTTCTGGCATGTACAGTCGGTCTTGCAAAATCATTACGGATACTCTCTAGTAAAACCTCATTCCATTCTCTTGCAACAGACTGTGCATTTAAAGATTGCGTACAAACAGTTAGTAAAAAGAAAAACGAAAAATATTTAGATAAAATTGATCTCATAAGTCCAATTGTCTTAAAAACTACAAATATATTAAGAATAATTATATATGAACTAAGTAATTATAAACAGTCTCTAGTGATATTACATAAATAATGCTCTTAATGTTGTAAATGCTGCTTTAAAATTTTAGTAAATCTTAGCTTTGTCAGCTAAATAGTAAAATATGCTTACAGCAGTTACCCCTATAGACGGCAGATATAGTTCAAAAACATCGATTTTATCTGATTATTTTTCAGAAGCCGCACTTATAAAATATAGAGTATTTATAGAGGTGGAGTATTTAAAGGCTTTCGCCGAATATTCAGGCTTACCTCAGACTAGTTTTAGTGATTTAGATAAAATCATCGATCGTTTTGATACGGCAGAAGCACAAAAAATCAAGGACACAGAAAAAGTTACTAATCATGATGTAAAAGCTGTTGAATATTATGTAAAGGATCACTTACGTGAATTAGGATTAGATAAATATGAGGAATTTGTTCATTTTGGGTTAACCAGTCAGGATATCAATAATACCGCTGTTCCTTTATCCCTTAAGCATGCCCTGGAGCAGGTTTATTTTCCTAATCTCCAAAAAGTAATAGATACACTTATCACTTTATCAGAAAAATACAAAGGCATCCCTATGCTCGCTCGGACCCATGGTCAACCTGCCTCTCCTACTACTGTAGGAAAAGAAATTGCAGTCTTTGTAGAACGTTTACAAGATCAGTTAGATTTATTAAAATCATTACCGATTAAAGCAAAATTTGGAGGAGCCACGGGTAATTTTAACGCACATAAAGTGTCCTATCCCGATGTGGACTGGATCTCCTTTGGAAATAAATTTGTAGATGATCTCGGAATGATTAGGTCGCAACACACTACACAGATTGCACATTACGATCATCTGGCTGCTATTTTTGATAACTGTTCTAGAATAAATACGATACTTATAGATTTTGCGAGAGATATTTGGACCTATATTTCTCAAGAATACTTTAAACAAAAAGTTATCGCAAACGAGGTGGGATCTTCTGCAATGCCTCATAAAGTAAACCCGATCGACTTTGAAAATGCAGAAGGGAACTTAGGAATGGCTAACGCCATTTTAAATCATCTCTCTGCTAAACTTCCTATCTCTAGATTGCAACGTGATCTTACTGATAGTACTGTACTTAGGAACATCGGAGTTCCATTCGGACACATCCAGATCGCCTTCCTATCTTTAGAAAAAGGAATTAGTAAACTCAGCTTAAACGAGAACCAACTCAAAAAAGATTTAGAGCTTAACTGGGCAGTGGTTGCGGAAGCAATACAAAATATCCTACGTAGGGAAGGTGTAGAAAAACCTTATGAAAAATTAAAAGCATTAACCCGCGGAAATGAAACTATTACGGAGCAATCTATCGTTACTTTTATAGATGGACTAGATGTAAGTGTGGAAGTTAAAAACGAATTGAAAAATATCAGTCCTCATAATTACATTGGATACTATTAAAACTTAAAACCATGCTCAAAAAAATCTTTAGCTTCTTAAAAGGAACTTCCAGTACTGTAAAATCTACTATCGAAAAATCAGCTGATTTTATAGACGAAACCCTAGACAATGAATACATCGCAAACACGATCGACAAGGCAAAAGAAGTGACTGGCGATATGGCTCATAAAGCAGGAGAAGTTTATGAAAAAACTAAACAATCAGCGGAGGATTTTATAGACTCTGATCCACTCCAAGAGATAAAATCTAAAGGCAAAGAAATCCTAGATGATGTCACAGAAAAAGGAAAAGAGCTCGTCGATAAAGCCAAAGAAAATGACATGGTCAAGGACTTAACGGACAAGACAAAAGATTTTGCAGATAAAGTAGCTGATAAAGGAAAAGAATTAGCCGACAAGGCAATGGAAAATGAAACCGTAAAAAGTACTGTTACATCTATTAAGGAAACCACAGACTCCGTAGCTGAAAAAATAACTCAAGTTGTAGATGACTTCCCCGATGAGGAGGAATAAAAATGTTAATCTTCTAGATTAGAATACCCTTACAGTTATGTTTTCCAAGTAAATGTAATGATGATATTATTTCCAGTATTGGGTTAGGCTACTTCTATGTTTTAGTACTTTTGTGATTTTTTAAAATTTAAAATAGAATTAAGACTTCAAGTTCCACAATCATCGTTTTTAATAAAATTGATTTATGAAATATATAGTAGCGTTTTTTATTTTGGGTGTAATAGTCAGCTGTAAAACCACTAAAGAAATCGTAGAAGCACCAGCAATGGAAACAAAAGCAGAGGATAAGGAAGATTTATTTACAGTAGAGAAAGGAGATAGTATCGTAGTGTATAGTCGAGGAGCATGCTTCGGAACATGTCCTGTTTACACATTAGATATTTTTGAAAACGGATATGCTGATTATAGTGGCAGAAACCATACAAAAAAAATGGGCCTTTGGAGAAGGAAATTATCTAAGGCAGAGATGAATCGAATAAAAAATGCAGTTACAAAATCAGATTTCCTATCTCTGGAAAACGAATATAAAAGCATGATTGCTGATCTTCCAAAGACTGTATTTACCTTTATTACTAAAGACACTACTAAGACCATCAGTGCTAAAGAGAAAATGCCAGAGGATCTTAAAAATTTAGGAATCATTCTATACGATATCGCTGAAGCTGGAGAGTGGACTTCTATTTCTGAAGATGCTAAAGAGATAAAACCAGAAATCGTATTTAATGAAATTATGGTACAGTTTAAAAAAGGAACACACCTACCCTCATGGTTTAAATCCATGAAAGATGATGGCTTTAGACTAATCACCAGAATAGATAACGAAAAAAATATTTGGATTATCGGATTTGATAAAGATAAGTATAGAGGTGACGACGCCATTGCGAGGCTAAAAGAAGATGATGCAGTCATAAGTGCAGAGTACAACGTAAAAGTGCAAAACCGATAGAGGAATGAGATCCCTATGCATTATATTTTTACTTATTCTCTCCATTTGTAGTATTCATTCCCAAGATATTATCGTAGACAAAGACGGTTTTGAGACTTTCTCGATGATAGAAGGTGATACTAGTTATACGATGAAAAAATACTTTATGGCCTTCCTTAACGAAGGGCCTAATCGAGATCATACTGTAGAAGAAGCTGCTAAAATACAAGCCGGTCATCTGGCACACATGGATAAACTAGCAAAGAAAGGAATCATAAACATTGCAGGTCCTTTTGCAGATGATGGACTCACTAAAGGAATCGTTATTTACGCCATTCCTACATTGGAAGAAGCCTTAGAAATAACAAAAAAAGATCCAGCCGTTAAAGCTGGTAGACTGATAGTGGAAATTAGGCCGTGGTGGGCAGCCATGGGAAGCACACTTAAATAAGCAAATTTATTTTACTCTAAGATCAGCGAAATCCTCCTGTGACATTTTGACCATAATTATACTTGAGAAAGTTAAACGTATTAGCCTTAACGCCAATAAAAAATGAATAAGTTCCTCTATCCGGAGCCCAATTAAAACTCATCGACCAACAATGTAAATCACGCTGTAATCCTAATACAGGATAAACAAGCGAGTTGTTTTTAAAATCATAAGAGATACGACTTAATTTTACAACCCAATTATCTGTTAGGTTTATATCTCCTGAAATCGACAATGAATTAGTATTAATATAAAAAGTATCCTGACCCTGATAATCTTGTTGCATGACTAGATTTAGTGTATGGCTGAGGCTAAAGTTATCTAGTAGATCCAGAATATGTGGTTGCTTAACTCCCTCATCCTTTTCGTCTTGATCTTCTATTCCTAGGGCTTTTTTATCTGCCTTTGACACTCCGTTCTCATCTATTTCTTCGACAACATTAGGGTCAAAACGTCCTTGATTAGGATTATTATCAAAACGTTCTCCTATCTGAGTAGACGAACCATCTATTTCGATATCTTCCTCTTTCACCTCTTTTCCTCTAAACAGATCTCTTACTTGGCTAAATTTAAATCGAGTCGTAAAAGCTCCCATTAGACTATTAAATTCGAATGGTCGTTTACGGTCACTCCAGATAGACTGATTAACAAATTGATTGTTTTCATTTCGTTTATTGGTCCCAAACGTCGCATTAAACTGGAAGTTAGTCAACCCTTTGAACAACTTAGTATTACCTCTTACAGAAATCGGACTCCATTTTAAACTATCTGCAACAAAGTTATAACGCCCAGAAACGGTAATGTTATCAAACAGTTTGAACTTTTTTGTAGTTGAATCTTTTTTAGAATAATACTTCCCTTCAAGGATATTAATAAAATTATAGTTGATCGACATGGCATCATCCCTTATAGTGGGTGTCCCAAATACTCCACCTGAAAAAGGATTATAACTAATGGTATCCGGATTACTAGAAAAATCAGTAAGTACCACTTCCTCATATCTTTCTCTGGTTCCAGGATTATACGAAAAGCTCACTGTAGGTTTTATGACATGTCTAAATCCTCGTATAAAACCTCTAGAAAAATTACGAGTATTAAACAACTGAGTAGATACTGCCAAGTTAAAGTCCGCTTTCCGATAAGCATCAAAACCATTTACAAAATCGTCCTCGATATTATAAAGTGTCTCTACAGAATATACTGTATCCATCATCTGTGTTTGCTCATTAAAAAAGATCTCCTGTATGGTAGAATCGAGCTCAAAATTACTTGGATCGATACTCTTTTCTAAAGTTTTAAAAAACCAGATTTCCTCATAATTTACACTTGGCACAACATTAAAATATTTAGCAGCTCTAAAAGAAGCACTAGTAGAAGCCTTGTGAGAAGCTCCATATTGCACATCCTCAAACACATCAGATGTAAACAAGACAGAATCTTGTGTTTTTACATATGCTCTAGCCGCAGCATCATACTTTAGATTTATTTTTTCAAACCACTTTTCCTCATTTCCTCCTTGATTTTTCCTTTTAAAAGGAAATATGGTTTTCATATTCAATTTAAAATCAGGGAGGGTCATGTTTACCACTCCTGTATTTGTATTTTGGGTATGACTAAGCCCCAGTGACATATTAAAAGGAGTCTGAGGCATCGTGTGCGAATAATTAAAATTAGATCTGTAAACGCTTTGCGTAACAGAAGTAAAATCATTAAAATTATCTCGTCTATAATCATTTGTAGAGATGTTTACAGTTCCCCCTATTTTACGGTACGGATGAGCTTTAGAATCTTGATTATGGGATACGTTTATACTAAATGCTTTCTTAGAATTTATGTTACCGGTTTCATTGCTTTCTGTTCGATTATCAGAAAATCCGAGCCTTACATTTCCTGTAAAGGCATATCTCTTTTTGTAATTACTATTTAATCTTATTCCATAAGTACCTCTCGTGTATAGATCCGCAGTAAGCCTTAGGTCAACAAAATCATTTATTGGTAAATAATATCCAAATTCTCTCAGTCCAAAACCTAACTGCGGGTCATACTCGTAGTCATTAGGAAAAATGAGACCTGATGTTGCTCGTCCGTTAGAAATCGGAAAAAAACCGAATGGCAAAAACAAGGGCGTTTTTACACCAGCTATTTCTAAATTAGATGGCCCGACCACGGCTATTTTATCTGGAACCACTTTGAGCTTATTAGCTCTAATACCAAAATGAGGGTGCGGATGGTCGCAAGTGGTAATCAGGGCATTTTTATTAAATATCTGGTCATTATTAGTAAGACTATCAGCTTCTCCACTCACAAACTTAGTGGTGGCTCCATGAATAAAAAGATCATCCTGGGTTGTAACTGCATCATAAACGATGCCTTTCTTAGTTTTAAAATTATACTTGAGCTTTTTGTAAGAAACGTTTTGTGTCCCATCAGAAAAAGTAGGTTCTTCTACGGTCTCGCCTTCCTTATCTATACGTCCTTCTGCATAAGCGATATCCTCATCAAAAGAAAAAATGATATAGCCTGCTTTAATCTCGTATTTTTCAAATTTAACATAAGCATCACCATACAAATGGATTTTACTCTCCGTCTTATCAAACCACATGGTATCTCTACTTCCGTATTCTATATCCGATGGTAAGCTGTCATTAGAAACCTGAAGTTTTATAATATTAGGACTAGGAGCTATAGTATCATTTCCATTTACTCCGATTGTATCAGCATCTAAACCTAAAGAGTCATTAGTAATTTTATACTCTCGAGTTCTCTGGTTTGCTTTTCCCTCAGGTTCTTTACTTCCGATCTTATTACTCTCAGAGGATTTTTTAACCTCTTTTTTTGCGGCTGTCTTTACCTCACTTTTAATATCATTTCTTACTTGCCCTGTACTGGTGATCGTACAACACATAAGTATAAAAAATGATATATAACAGCTTCTTTTTAATAGCATTACACGAAAATAGAGCTTAATATGATAAACATATTAAAAATTATTTATATATATTTGCTACACTATACATTTAGTAACAAACAGCCTTTAATACTTACATAAAGATGAGAAAACTACAAGAACGTCTCATGATACTGGTCATTGCAGTTTGCTGTGCCCTTTCGAGTAGAGCCGACCATCAGTTGTTGTCCCATCAGCATTGCATATATAACGACAGCCTAGCCGATTATGTAACAGAAAAGTTAAACATTCTCCCAGCTGGTTTTAAAAGAATCGTAATCGACCCAGGCCACGGTGGTAAAGATCATGGTTGTTCTAGTGCTACCGTATTAGAAAAAGATATCGCCTTAGAATTATCTAAAACTCTAGGAGCTATATTACAAGAAAAATTTCCTACGTTACAAATTATTTATACTCGAGAAAAAGATGAATTTGTTACCTTAAATAAACGAATCCAAATCGCCAATGATTTAGATGCAGATTTATTTATTTCTATACATTGTAATTATGTGAAAGAATCTTATGTCTCAGGAACAGAAACTTACGTCCTGGGTGCAGGAGAACATGTTTCTCATAACTCACATGAACAACATAGTCGTATCAACGAAAATGAATTTAAAGAAATACTTTATCAAAAACTAGAAAATAATGCATACGTAAAGAGTCTTGATCTCGCTGATAAAATAGAAAACTCGTTTTCTAAAATGAGAGGATATAGAAGTCGTGGAGTAAGAAAAGCGGGCTTTTCCGTTTTGCGTAAAACCAGGATGCCTGCCGTTCTAATAGAAGCTGGATTCTTAAGTAATAAAAGTGATAAAGCCTTATTGAATACCGCCATGGGACGTAGTAAAATTGCTAATAAAATTTATGAAGCTTGTAATTATTACATCCACAGTTTACATAATGGTGAATACGAGTTACATAAACCTCAGGTAGTAAAATATCATCCTATTGTTAAGCAGCCCATCTATGCCGTGGATAGTCTATCTCCGCCGATAATAAAAAAAATCTTCTCTATTCAGATCGCAGAATATAAACATATCCCTAAAATAAATTCCAAAGGAAAATGGGAAACACTAGCCGATGTAAACATTATACGTAAGGATGATACCTATAAGTTTATAGTAGGAACTTATGATAATATTCAAGATGCAATCGATAGAAAAGAAGAATTAATCGATAAAGGCTTTGAAGGAGCTTTTGTAATCCAAAAATAGTTTATCGCAAAAGAGTTAATAAAGCCATTATTCTCAGCATGGCATGTCCTATTTTCATAAATTCGCGTAATATTATAGATTACATGAGTAAAGAAGTCAAACTAGGTATACTGACTATTATCACAGCTGTATTAATATTTTTTGCCCTCAACTTTATTAAGGGTAATAATATATTCTCAGAATCGATGATCCTTAAGGCAAAATATAGTAATGTCGCTGGGCTAGATGTATCATCTCCAGTTTATTTAAATGGTTTTAAAGTAGGAGCCGTAAATAGTATCGCTTTAAACCCAGAAAATATTACTGAAATGATCGTGGTAATGCGTATCGAAGGTTCTTATAAATTACCTAAATCCACAAGAGCTGTTTTCCGTAGTGATGGTCTAGTAAGTGGAAATGCGATTGCCCTTAAATTTGATCAAATTTGCTCTGGAGCTGATTGCGTAGAAAATGGAGATTTTATTCAAGGAGAAAAACTAGGCATGCTAAACAGTATGTTTTCTGATGAAGAGATAGATGAAGTATCAGGAAAATTAAAAGATAGTGCAAAAGACGTTATTAATAATATCGGAGATCCTAACTCTCAGGCTTCTATCGATGTTACCGCAAGAGAGATGACGACGACTATGCAAAACATGACTTTACTCACAGAGCAGACTAATCGTCTACTCCGAAATAGCTCTAGAGGCATACAAAAAACAGTAGATAATCTGGCTATGATTACAGAAAACGTAGCAGCGAGCAATGCACAGATAACTAATATGCTGACTAATTTAGAGAAACTAACAAGAGAATTATCTGAGGTGCAGTTTGCAGATGTAACAGGTAAAGCCAGTAAAACTTTAGTAGAAGCAGAAAAGTCCATGCAGAACCTTACCTCAACATTGGCGACAGCCGATAAAACTTTTTCCTCTCTTAACCAGACGCTGGACAAAGTAAATAACGGGGACGGGTCTCTTAATAAACTCCTTACTGACAAAACCCTTTATACAAATCTAGAAAGCACCTCCAAGCAACTGAGCTTGTTATTGCAAGATATGCGTTTAAATCCTAAGAGATATGTCAGCCTTTCCGTGTTTGGTAAAAAGCAGGATAACTATGTGAGTCCGGAGGATGACCCTGCTCTTAAAAATTAAACCTTAAAAAATTATTTTATTTCTAAACGGTTCTACTTTTAATCCATACTATCGGATGTGGTGGTATATCTAAAATCATATATCTTTTCTAATCGATACTTTAAGATGTACGTCTAAATAATGCTACCCTATCCTCAATAATCGACGAATTACTACTGTCTGTCGAAAGAATATAAGGTAACAGGTTTATTAGGAATTAATAATCTGACTTCATAGTTATGGCATTAACTAAAATCTATAACTATGCAAATATCTACTACAGACTTTATCCCAAATAAAGAAATCGCTCATGTCATCGACATAGCTAGAGGCAGCACTGTTAGAGCAAGAAACATCGGAAGAGACATTTTTGCTACTTTTAAAAATATAGTAGGAGGAGAGATATCTGAGTATACAAAGCTACAAGCAGAGGCCCGAGAGCAAGCCATCCAAAGAATGATCAATGATGCAGAAAGAATGGGAGCTGATGCGATAATAAACGTACGTCTTACTACAGCGATGGTAATGCAAGGAGCTGCTGAGATACTTGCTTATGGAACTGCAGTAAAACTAAATTAGGATGGCAAGTATACTTTCTTTTATTATGTTGATCTATGCCGTAGTCGGAATCGCTATAGCCGGAATAATTATCTACCTAATTTTAAAAAGGATAAAAGAAAAAGAAGGAGAGAATTTTGGAGGAAGGTCTAATTAATATTTATTTTACTAAAGCAATCTCCCTTCTGACATAACTATTATCTACCACTGTGGTAATTAATAAGGTAATAGCAGTGGCATCAATATGTGCATCACTGGTCTGATCTCCAAATGCACATAGATAGTCCTCATTTCCTATGGATATAGTGTATTCATCACAATTAGTAAAGCCACAATTTACAGTAGCTTTTTGCAAACTCCACATATCTTCTAACGAGACAGTAGTCCCTAATGTGTTGTAGGAAAAATCAACTGTACCATCTATCTCAAAATCAAAAGACCCAGTCGCTTCTATATCCAATGTATCAAAAGTAGGTGTCTGCCCATTTTGTAACTGCTCCCCCATCTCTGTATAAATCTGATCTACAGTCCAGCTTCCCACTAGTGATTCCCTTGCCTTATCTACATCATTATCACCACAACTACATATCAAAGCAAAAGACATCATGGATAAGAATATACGATAGGTCATGATATAAAATTTACTTCTGGATCTAAGTTTATATTAAATTTTTCGTTGACCGAAAATTGGATCGCTTTAGATAATTCGAGGACGTCGTTACTGCTAGCTGCATTATGATTAATCAGGATCAAGGCATGCTTATCATAACATGCTGCACCACCATGCTTCTTACCTTTCCATCCGCACTGTTCGATTAGCCAACCTGCAGAGAGCTTAAAAGTATTATCATCCTGTTTATACACAGGGATACCTGGATATGTCTTTTGTAATTTTTTTGCTTTATAATTAGAAACGACAGGATTTTTAAAAAAACTTCCAGCATTACCGATAAGTCGAGGATCTGGCAATTTAGACTCTCGGATACTCATCACAACATCAGATATTTCTCTTATTGTCGGATTAGAAATCTTTGCATCCTTAAGGCGAGAGGAAATAGCTCCATACCCTAAATGAAGCTTATGATTTTTCTTGGTAAGCTTAAAAGTAACGGATGTAATAAAATATCTCCCTTTTAATTTGGTCTTGAAAATACTAGATCTATATCCAAAATGACAAGCAGCTTTTGAGAATTTTCGGAGTTTACCGGTCTTTAAATTTATAGCTTCTAGGGAATCAAAGACATCGATGGTCTCCACTCCATAAGCACCGATATTTTGCATCGGAGCCGCTCCTACCGTTCCAGGAATTAGTGATAGATTTTCTATGCCACCAAAATTACAGGCAACGCAGTATCTTACTAATCGATGCCAATTTTCTCCACTTCCCACTTTAAGAAATACATGCTTCTCCGTTTCTTTAATGATCTCTTTACCCTTGATCTCATTTTTAAGAACAGGTCTCACGAGGTTATCTATCATCAAAATATTACTCCCTCCTCCAAGTATAAAATAATCCGCTTTACGCTCTTTTAATTGCTGTTGCAGTTGCTCAGCGGATCCTATACGTATCAGCTCGTTACATTTTACAGCTATACCGAATGTATGATATTTTTTAAGTGAAGGCAATCCGACTTATTGAATGATCAAATAATATTTTACTCGCAATAGAGGTTGCTTATAATTCACTAGCGGGATCAGTGATACTTTTTAATTTAGGCACATTAAAATCAAACTGTAGCCCTAGATTAAAACTATTTGCCGTAGAGTCAGGATCAAAACCATATCTCAAGTACACAGCTCCAGAGAATCCGCTCATCCCGAAACCTACCGCGGTTTCTACAATATAAGTACGGAAAAAAGATCTATCTACACCTCGATCCTCAAAACTATTAGCTAAGTAATAAAGCTCTGTTTTATTATACTGGAATCCCCCACCGATAGAGAATCCCATTTTACCCTCCTTATCTAACCCTGATAATCCTTGAAAATTTAATCTTGCGATAATAGGAAAAGCGACCATTCCTAGGCCTTTATAATCTTTGACTGCTAACCCCAGCAATCCTATATTTGCCTGAGTCTCTAATGACAAACTTACTTTTTCTCCGCCGACCCATACTTTAGGACCAATAAAAATATTCGCCAACAGGCTACCTGCACTTCCATAAGCTATAGAGTCAGCATTACTATATCTCTGATAGATATCGAGACCACTTGTAAGCCCTACACCAACTTGTGAGGATAATGATGATAATGTCATCAAAGAAAATAAAAGGCACAAAGTAGACTTCATATTTTTCCTAATTAGTAAGTAAAAGTATTAAATATTCTACTAATATGATAATTAGTATTGTTGACTTAGCTCAATTCGAATTGTAATTTTGCCAGTGCATGATAGGCACCATCTTTATTACTACTCAACTGGTCATGGGTTCCTTTCTCTACTATCTTACCATTCTCTAGAACATAAATGCAATCTACATCCTTTATGGTGGATAATCTATGAGCAATAATGATAGATGTACGACCTTTTAGCAATTCGTCCAAAGCTTCTTGCACTACTTTTTCTGACTCTGCATCTAGGGAAGATGTGGCCTCATCTAATAGCAATATTCTAGGATCTTTTAGAATGGCTCTAGCTATGGCAATCCGCTGTCGCTGACCTCCTGATAATTTAATTCCTCTCTCTCCTACTATCGTTTCAAATTTTTCTGGAAATCCTTCGATAAACTCCAGACAGTTAGATCTGCGAGCTGCATCGATTATATCTTGATCTGATGCTTTTGGATTTCCGTAAAGAATATTTTCTCTTATCGTTCCTCCAAAGAGAATAACCTCCTGTGGAACAATTCCTAAATTTTTACGAAGAGACGGTAAATCATAATCGTTAATATTTTTTCCATCTACCGTGATCGTTCCATTACTAAGGTTATAAAAATTAAGTAGCAATTGTACGATAGTAGATTTACCTGATCCACTCTGCCCTACGAGGGCAACCCTTTGTCCTGCTTTGATATCTAGATCGATTCCCTTAAGCACTTGTATATCCTCTCGAGTCGGATAGGAAAACTTTACATCATTAAATGAGATATCACCACTCAGGTTTAAATCTGTTTTTAATTCTGTCAGAGCTACCTCTGTATCCATTTTAAGGATCTCTTGGATTCTTTCTGTAGCACCTATGGCTCCTGCGAGCACAGTATATAAATTACCTAGGCCTGCAATCGCTCCTCCCATAATACCTGTGTAGAGTATAAACCCAAATAAATCACCTACTGCCATTTCTCCGTTTTGCACGAATATGGCTCCTCTCCAGAGAATAAAAAATATCCCTCCAAAAAGGATGGTTATAACAAACATAAAAAATACGCCTCTTACCTTTGCAAAGCTTAATGCAATGTCTACCATATTATTTACAGCTCCTCCATATCGCTTAGACTCATACCATTCGTTTACAAACGATTTTACTACTGTAAAAGATTGGAAGGTTTCCTCTACTATAGTATTAGTATCTGCTAAAGCGTCTTGTCTTTTCCTAGATAACTTCCTTATATGCCGACCAAATACTATCGCAATTATAACTACAACAGGAAAGGTCGCGACCATTATAAAAGACAGCTTAGGAGCAATAAAAAATATGATTATCGTAGATCCAAATAGAATAATGATCTGGCGTAAAAACTCAGCTAATGAGTGAGAGAAAACGCTTTGCAACTGTTCTATATCAGTAGTAATTCGACTGGTTAATTCTCCTACTCTTCTTTTTTCGAAAAATACGATAGGTTGGGTTATAATCTTATTGTATACATCTTTACGAAGGTCCGCCATTCCTCGCTCACTTACTACTGCAAAGAAATAAGTACGGATATAGGAAAACAGTCCTTGAATAATGAGTACACCTAAAAACAGAAGTCCATATTGGTTTAAGGTAAGCAATGGAAGATTATATGATGGACTGCCGCTGGCTACGTTAGTCATTTCTTTGGCTGCTCCTATTAGTAGTAAAAAGAAGCCACTTCCCAAGGCTAAAAATAGCATTGCAAATATAAAATAGCCTCTATATGGCTTTATATACTTAAAAATAGACAAGGCTTCTTTTAGGCCGGCTCTTGTAATTTTTGGTTTTTTCTTTTCCTCTTCTTTCTTCATGCTTATGTGCAACAAAAATACATCTAGTAAAGTTTGCAAGGCATTATTTAAAGATGGAAATTTTATTCTCTTACGATTATGAGATAGGTGTAAAACGCTTATCTCTTTCGTTTGCTATAGATCTTTACGCTTAGTAAGTATTATGACTGTTTTTGTTAATGGTGATTTAAAGAACTGGAGTAGATTACTCGTTATAATATTTTTATTGGCGAAAGATTTCTCATTTTAATCGACGAATAAAAAGGCAAGTAGACAGAGAAAACAAGGAGTAAAAAAAGAGGATAGTCTTGAAAAAGACTATCCTCTTTATGATATTTATTTTTGTCCTTAGTCAGGAATATTATCTGGACTTAGTAAATCATAGAACTCATTTAATTTAGGCATTAAAATGATTCTGGTTCTTCTATTCTTGGATCTTCCATCAGGAGTATCATTAGAGGCTAATGCATTATGCTCTCCTCTACCCGCCGCAATTAATCTATTAGGATCGATTCCAAAATTCTTTTGTAAGATTCTTACTACAGAGGCTGATCTTTTTACCGACAAATCCCAGTTATCCTGGATGCCTGGTTTACTGATCGGCTGATTATCAGTATAGCCTTCTATCATTACTTCCAGATTTGGTTTAGATTCTAAAATCTTTGCAATTTTCCCTAGGACATTCATCGCACCAGAGTTTATGTTATAGCTTCCACTACTAAATAGCATTTTATCAGAGATATTTATCATGACTACTGTTTTATCAACTTTAACATCGATATCTTGGTCGTTTACACCATCAGCCAAAACACTCTTTAGATTTACAGCTAGAGCTAAGTTCATCGAGTCCGCTTTCGTCTTTGCATTTTGTAGTAGACGTATGTATTTATCTTTACCTTCTAGCTGCTGCAAAGTATTATTTATATTGTCATTTGCAGATTTAGAAAGAACTGTTAGGTCACCTACCTGTTCGACTGTTTTATCCCTTTGCGTTCTGACATCTGTAACCTGATCTTTGAGATCTCCTATTTGCTCCTCTCTTAGCTTTAAGCTACTTTGACAAGTTTTAAGGTCTGATCTTAGTCCTTCTCTCTCCATCTCACAAGACTTAAGCTTAGATGAGAAGTCTCCGATAATCTCTGCACTACGAGAAATTTCTTGCTTTGAAAAATCAAGTTCTGATTGTAAGGCTGCAAATCGTTTTTTACTTACACAAGAGGAAAGGGAAACGATAAGAAAACCTACTAAAATGGCTTTTGAAGTTATTTTCATATGAATATTAATTTTAAAAATTTATTACTGGTTAACACAGATTATAAAAAATCTACATATGTTTTATATCACTACAAAAATGATACTAGAATAGATTTCTAATCTGAATACTCAAAAAAATTATTATAGTTCAGTTCGAAATGACTTGAAAATATATTATTACATATCAAAATATGCAAAATACAGTTCAGTTACATTTCAGGAATTAATATAAGAAAAATATCAATATGTCTACATACTACGGCGATACTTTCCTCCTACAGCAAATAACGCTTCAGTTATCTGACCTAGTGTACAAGACTTAGTCGCTTCCATCAATTCGTCAAATAAATTCTCATTATTTAAAGCTCTTTCCTGCAATTCCTTTAAACTCTGAGGACTCTTTTCTTTATGAAGCTGATGTAAGTTTTGTAAATTTTTGATTTGCAACTCTTTCTCTTCTGTTGTAGATCGGATCACTTCTTTAGGTAGAATGGTAGGAGATCCTTTAGAAGATAAAAAGGTATTTACACCGATGATTGGAAATTCTCCAGTATGTTTAAGCGTCTCATAGTATAGACTTTCCTCTTGTATTTTAGATCGCTGATACATCGTCTCCATTGCTCCTAATACACCACCTCTTTCTGAGATTTTATCAAATTCTAACATCACAGCTTCCTCCACTAGATCTGTCAATTCCTCTATTATAAAAGAACCCTGCAGCGGATTTTCGTTCTTAGCTAACCCCAGTTCGTGATTTATAATCATCTGGATTGCAACTGCTCTACGCACGCTTTCTTCTGTAGGTGTGGTTATCGCCTCATCATAAGCATTAGTGTGGAGCGAATTACAATTATCATAAATCGCATATAAGGCTTGCAATGTGGTACGGATATCATTAAAGTCTATCTCCTGAGCATGGAGCGATCTACCTGATGTCTGTATATGATACTTTAGTTTTTGCGATCGCTCGTTTGCATTGTATTTATATTTCATGGCTTTCGCCCAAATTTTACGTGCCACTCTTCCGATAACCGCATACTCAGGATCTACACCATTAGAGAAAAAGAAAGACAAGTTAGGTGCAAATGCATTTATGTCCATTCCTCTAGCGAGATAATATTCAACGAAAGTAAAACCGTTAGATAATGTAAACGCTAGCTGAGAAATCGGGTTTGCTCCTGCCTCTGCTATATGGTATCCAGAGATCGATACAGAGTAAAAATTACGCACTCCGTGATCTATAAAATACTGTTGTAAATCTCCCATGAGCTTAAGAGAAAACTCTGTAGAAAAGATACACGTATTTTGAGCTTGATCTTCTTTTAGGATATCTGCTTGTACAGTTCCCCGTACGGATTTTAGAGCCTTGGCTTTTAATTCGGCGTAAGCCTCTTCCTCTAATACTAGATCTCCTGTCAACCCTAGTAGCATCAATCCTAATCCATCGTTACCCTCAGGCAGCTCTCCATCGTACTGTGGACGCTCGATCCCTTTATCATCATAATGCCTTTTAAATGCGGCCTCTACATCGGACTCGAGTCCATTTTCTTTTATATAAATCTCACACTGCTGATCAATTGCCGCGTTCATAAAAAAAGCACAGATGGTAGAAGCCGGACCATTTATAGTCATAGAAACGGAAGTCTTAGGATTGCATAAATCAAAACCAGAGTACAACTTCTTAGCATCATTTAACGAGGAAATATTTACTCCAGAATTCCCTACTTTTCCATAAATATCAGGACGGTGATCTGGGTCTTCGCCATATAAGGTGACGGAGTCAAAAGCTGTCGACAATCGCTTTGCCGGCATGCCTAATGAAAGATAATGGAATCTTTTATTTGTTCGTTCTGGACCACCCTCTCCCGCAAACATACGTGTCGGATCTTCCCCTCTCCGCTTAAATGGAAAGACACCTGCGGCATATGGGAATTCCCCAGGTACATTTTCTTGCCTAACCCATCTAAGGATCTCTCTCCAATCCTTAAACTTAGGAAGAACTACTTTAGGTATTTTATTATGCGATAACGACTCGGTATAATTATCAACTTTTATCTCTTTATCCCTTACCTTATAAGTAAAAGTATCACCTGTGTATGCTGCTCGCTTAGACTCCCAGTTTTCTAGAAGCTCCTTATTTTCTCTAGTCAGCTCTTGTTCTAGATCTTTTTGTTTTTGCTCTAATAACTGTTTTGCTCCCTCATCATCTATCAGCTCTTTGGCGTTTTTTAAACTATACACGCTACCGGCGATTTCGCTCTGGGATTCCACATCTTTATTATATTTCCTAACAGTCTCAGAAATTTCTGAGAGATAACGGACACGTGCAGGCGGTATAATATACTGCTTCTGACTATCTCCTTCTACCAGCCCCGCATCCTTATTATCTAGAAATAATTTACTGGACAATTTATTAAAAACTGCATTTACTCCTGGATCATTAAACTGTGAGGCGATCGTTCCAAATACCGGCATAGTGGCAGGGTCCTCATGCCATAACTCGTGGTTACGCTGATACTGTTTTTTTACATCTCGGATTGCATCTTGAGCTCCACGTTTATCGAATTTATTGATGACAATCATATCTGCAAAATCAAGCATATCTATTTTCTCCAATTGTGATGCCGCTCCGAATTCTGGAGTCATGACATACACCGAGAAATCAGCATGATCTACAATTTCCGAATCGGACTGACCGATCCCTGAAGTCTCCAAAATAATAAGATCAAAATTGGATTTTTTCATAATCGATATGGTCGCATCGATATGTTTATTTAATGCTAGGTTATACTGTCGAGTCGCCAGAGATCGCATAAAAACTCGTTCGCTCGCTATAGCATTCATCCGGATACGATCTCCTAATAATGCTCCTCCTGTTTTCCGCTTAGACGGATCTACTGAGATTATAGCTAGATTTTTTTCTGGAAATTTTGCTAGATAACGTAATACCAGTTCATCCACCAGACTAGATTTTCCTGCTCCTCCTGTTCCTGTTATTCCGAGTACGGGTGTTGTATTATCTGTTAGGCTTTTTTTGAGCTCAGCGATCATTCCTAAATTCTCCTCCGGATAATTTTCTACTGCAGATATTAATCTAGCAATAGCTCCTGGATTATTTTCAGGAATCTTTTTAAGCTGACCATTTAGGCTATCTCCTACTGGGAAATCGCACTGTTCCATCAGATCATTTATCATCCCCTGAAGTCCCATACTACGCCCATCATCGGGCGAATAAATCCTAGTGATCCCGTGCTTATGTAGATCTTCTATTTCTGATGGCAAGATGGTCCCTCCACCACCGCCAAAAATTTTTATATGTCCAGCTCCTTTTTCTTTTAATAAATCATGAGCATATTTAAAAAACTCATTATGACCTCCCTGGTAAGATGTAATGGCTATTCCCTGTACATCTTCTTGAATAGCTGCATTAACGATCTCAGTCACTGGACGATTATGACCTAGGTGGATTACCTCCGCTCCAGAACGTTGAATGATCCTACGCATAATATTAATCGCAGCATCATGTCCATCAAAAAGAGAACCAGCTGTAAGAATTCTAATCTTATTTTTAGACTGATAAGGAGCTATTTTTTCCATACTTAAAGGTCTGATTTATGGGTGCAAAGATAACAGGTAAATGGTATAAATATCATTAGTTATTAGAAGCTTTTATTAACATCATCTATCTTAACCGCTATATAGCGTAAATAAAATGTAACTATGAGTGCACTAAACTTTATTAAAAATATAGAAATCAAAGGAGTGATTTTGCGTTTTTGGCTTGCATTATTGTTCTCTATGATAGCTAGTGTAACTGCATTTATATGGATTACTCGAGATAGTCGTGGATACGCTGACTCCGATATTTTTAGTGACTATCTCCTTAGTAATATGGAACTACAGCGGATCATGATGGTTACTATACTGGGTTTTTTAGGAGCCATTAACTGGAAGGTATTAGTAGAAAGTCAGCTTACTCAACGTAGGAATTCTGTTATCTGTTTAGGTATACTCTTGTTATCATTAGGTGGCTATTATTACTATCTAACACGGGCAGATATTTATGATTCTCATGTCATTTTCCGATTTATCGGAATTGCACTTTTCTTACATCTGACGATTAGTTACATCCCTTTTTTATTTAAAAGTAATCTTCCCGCATTCTGGGAATATAATCGTAGGCTCTTCAGCCATTTCTTTACATCAGCATTTTTTACGTTAGTGATTTTCCTAGGTATTAGTCTAGCATTACTGGCACTGGAATATCTTTTTGGGATGGATAATAATCGAGGTAAGATATATGGTCAGCTGATAATTCTACTGGCGGGGATCTTCCATCCGATATATTTTTTATCAGAATTCCCTAGGAACATAGATCAGCTGCAGCCTAGTCGGCTTAAAAAGTCTTTTAGGATTTTTGTGGTTTATATCCTCATTCCCATCTCTATCCTGTATCTCATAATTCTCTATGCCTATGGAATAAAGATAGGATTAGAAATGAGCCTTCCTAAAGGATGGGTCAGTAAACTCGTCTTATCATTTTGCATTATCGGTATCCTGAGTTATTTACTCAATTATATGTTTCCATTACAATCAAAATCAAAATTATCGTCCCATTTTAAGAAATATTTTTTTCCATTTTTACTGATTCCTATAGCCTTATTATTTGTAGCGATTTATGTACGAATCTCTGATTACGGAATCACAGAGCCACGCTACATTGTAAGCTTATTAGGAGCATGGCTACTATTTATTAGTGTATATATTATCATATCTAAAACAGATAATATAAAAGTGATCCCTCTTACGCTTAGTGCTATTGTACTGATTTCATTATTTGGGCCGTTAAATATGTTTAAGGTGAGTTTGCAAAATCAATTTGCAATTTTAAAAAACACATTGACGGAAAATGGATTATTGATCGATGGAAAACTCGTTAAGGCAAATGATCTAAATCAGGGTATTCAAAACCAAATCGTACATAAAATAAAATACTTGTATCACGAAGATGAGTTATCACTGTTAACAGCGTACTCTAGTGACAGTGTCGACCTGACGTTTTTAAAGAATCAAAATAAAATCAGAAAATTCTCTTTGGTCAGAGAAACATGCAGGGCATTAGGAGTCAAAGAAAGTTTTAATAGTACTAAAAGAAAGAACAATTATACTTACCTAAATACCAATATTAAAGAAGCCTTAGATGTATCTGAGTTCAATCATTTTGGTTTTTTTAACCAACATCAAGATAAGTCTAAAAAATATGAGTTGAGTCATATCGACGGTTCTCTGAAATTTAGATTACAATATCCACCGACTATCGATCAAGAAATAGATTTAACGACTTTTATAAATAATCTTTTGGAGAGTGAAGGAAGAGTAAAAACTACAGAAGAGATGAGCTATATTTTTAAGGAAGACTCCATTACATTTAAAATTATTTTTACAAGCTTAGGATTAGAAAACAATGATAACTTCCAAAAAATCAACAATTATGCTGGGTATATTTTGATCAAGTAATGAAGGATTAATTAATTATTGATTACTAATCAGTAATTACTGATTTCTTAAGAAAATTTACAATTACTACTATACTTAGCTCGAGTCTATGATTTTTAATTTGCTCTACTCTAATTAATACAAAGATTTTTCCGTTTCATTTTGGCCCAATCGAAATGACAAAGGCTGGTGGACTTATTGATTACTTATTCAATTTGGCTCTTCTTGAAGAATGATTAATAGAAGTATAATCCATAAACACGCCAATAAATTTCTAAATAAGATCTAGATACTAGGATACTTTCTCCTTAACAAATATGGCTGCAATTAAACAATAGATCAGTCCCATTACTATGGAATTCAATAATGCCATAGGCATCATGGACCAGGTGTACGGATAATTATCTTTTATATCCTGAAGTCCTTTTTCGTCATTTAGAAATTTATCTTTTTCTATCTCAATTGCTGATTCTGACTCTCCGGCCCATCCCATAAAAGTTTCTAGAGAACCTATAGCCGCTTCGACAGAAAAGTCATAATGAGCTTGCCTCATTTCATCATTATTATTATACACCAGCACTGATACTACCAAGGTGAGTATGGAAGAAATAAGCATCGCAATAAACAAATCTTTTAATGCAGACCCATAGGTAACGGGAACATGACCATTACGTAAAAATTTTCTTCCAGCTCCTATGAGAATAATGATAGTCCCGATAAATAGAACTAGCAAAATCCACCAATTAAGTAAAAATCCTAAATTCCCTGTAATCACGGGAATTAGAAAAATTATTGCAGAAAACAAGGTCAATATTCCAGCAATTTTCAATGTGTTTTTCATTCTATTTATTTTTGATTTTTCTGAAAGGAATATTTCTCCTTCTAGTTCTTTTCTTGGTTTTTCTATGCATATCGAACATGTGTCCACCATAGGCCAAACTGTCGATAGGAGCATAACAAAGTAAACCTTTCTCTCTCATATTAGGATGTATATAAAATCTACAATCTAATTTTTCATCGATTTGATTTCCATCAATATAAAATTCGAAACGAGTCAACAATTTACGCTTTATCTTTTTTATTTTTTCTACTTGGTAAATAGATTTTAATTCGTCATACTTTTCTGTCACAAGATTCCTAGCCTCTTTAATATCATCCTTTGTAAAATCTTTAAACTTCTCTATCAACTTAGGATCAGCATCAGCAGGAAGATCTTTTTTCCTAATAACCTTAGTTACCAGTAGTATCTCTGCCAGTTCTCTTTTTTCTATCGCTTCTAGACCTTCATCCTGAACTGATTCTCTAGAAAACAGATGCATCAATCCTTTTTTTCTAAAAGGTGTGATTTTGTCTCCTTCCAGCTCTAAAAAATCATTATCCTCATCTATGTACTCTACAAAGAATTTTAGGTAATCCTGGTCACACTCATAATTTGCAAGACTTATATATTTTATTTTTTCTTTTAAAAGATCTTCTCGATTAGGATCAAAGGTCCGATGATACTCCTCTCTTAGATCATCGTAATATCTCCAGTTTACAGATTCCTCTACCATCTCTGTATGGAAAGAAGACTTAGTCTCATAAGAAGGAAAAAAAACAAACTTACTTACGTCTAAAGTCCTGACTCCGATAAGGATCAGTGTATAAGGGATACTTAAGAAAAATAGTCTTCTCGTATATCTATTATCTATAAAATTTAATAGTAACGGTCGATAAATAAAAGATAATGATACGATTGCATAAAAGCGATAAATGTAAAAGTAAAAACCGGATATGTATTTTTCGTTTATTTTTTTAAACGCTCCCAGCGTAAAAAAGTCGATCATTACTAAAAAACCGATCAACCAATAAATAAACCCAAAAGTGATAATCACGACAGGAGCCTTACCGGGCTGCTCAGGAAAAAAATGATTTAATATCGAATAAAGAATTATCCATACCACCACAAACATGACGAAGGATAATAACATAAAAAACAACAAGAAAGTAAAGGAAAAAAGAACACTGCTGATCTTCTCTAATCGCTCTATATAACTATCAAAACTACCAATCCGTTTTTTGAAAAATGCAGTAAACTTATCTGAGTAATTAAGATCATCAAAGTCGATATCTCCAGATACGTAACGTAATCCTATCGCTCCTATCCAAAATCCACGTATAATAATATGTATCAATAAGTTAAATAAAAATATAAACCAGCTGGTCCAGAGTAATGACGTAAAAAGATCTGCTATCATCGCGATTTCAGAAATAGAATTTACATCTATAAAGTACTCTATTTTATAAAGTGTAGACTTAGATTCCCAAATTCCAAATAAGGCTAATCCAGATATTAGCAACTCTAATTGCCAGCTCTCCTGCTGCAGCTTTTCTAACCACTCGGAGAAGAAGTTTTGTTTTCTATTTGAAGTAGTATCCATTGGTTTAGTAAGTCCAATTTAACGAATGTTTTACAAAAACGTAAGCTTAATCGATAAATGGCTGTTTTTCTAGATAAATGACCTAGATGGATAAAGTAAATGGCTACTACTTACTGTATACTGATATCAAAGCATTTAGGATAAAATGTATCCTTTGAAATTACACTTACTACTAAAACATAGAATCCTCCTAGCTCCACACCTCATTTAATTAAAAGGTTTGGTTTAAAACTAGCAATGATTGCTTATTTACTGTTTAATCCCCGTAACAGTACATGTCCCTTCTTGTAATAAAGAGCCACTATTTATATTTTTCACTTTCATGTATAGATTCTGACAATCTATTGATTGATCGTCATCAAAATAAGTCATGGTTGCTGTCGCCTCTATGTCGACGGTTATCGTCATTGTAGAATTTACAGGGTCTGGATAAGATACTCCTGTGACCTCATCATTTATTTCTAAAACATTATTACTAACGACTCCTTTAAAAACAATAGGTTCGGCAGTAAATCCAAAAGCTACATTAACTTCATTTTCTCCTCCAACTAAAGCTTTAGAAATAGAAAAACTTAAGGAACTAGAATTAAAACCCGGATTAGTTAAAGATCCAGAGCATTGAGAGACACCTGCATAATCACCTACCAGATTATCTGCTCCATAAATACAGTTTCCTAAATCGTTGATCGCATTTACATTATAATTATCAGCGTTAGGATCGGTGCAACCAGAAATCTCATCTTCTACACAAGAAAACATAGATATGATAAAAAGAAATGAAAGACTAAATGCAAATAATTTTGATAATGATAAATTCATAGTATTTTTTGATCTTTAGAAAAATAATAATTTTAAATTCCAATCGCAAAGGTACAGTAAAGGCATGCAAATAAAACCAACTAGGTAAAAAACTAATTGTTAATAATTTAGGCACTATGTCGATTTGAGTGG
>CALLXF010000050.1 GCA_938015805.1 uncultured Saprospiraceae bacterium
CTAGATATTTTGATAATAAATTTGGATTGCGTGACGAAGTTGTAAATTCATTTGATCCTAATGATAAAACTTGTCTCCAGGGTGATTATTTAGAAGAGGAGATGATTGGTAATTATTTAGCTTATAAGATAAGGTTTGAAAATACTGGAACGGCCAGCGCAGTAAATATTACGATTACGGATGATATTAATCCCGACTACTTTGATATTTCTACATTACGCATCTTAGATGCTTCTCATGAGGTTTATACAACAGTAAGAGATGATCGTGTATCTTTTCTTTTTAATGATATTTATTTGCCCTTTGAGGATAGTATAAATGATGGGTATGTTGTATTTGAGATTAAAACATGGGACGATTTAATGGTAGGAGACGAGATAAGTAATCAAGCAGAAATATATTTTGATTTTAATCTGCCGATCATTACTAACATTGCCTCTACTACAGTAGTAACTGATATGGATGGAGATGGTTATTATGATTTTGAGGATTGTAATGATGAGAATCCAAGTATTAATCCTGGTATGACAGAGATTCCAGCAAATGGTATAGATGATGATTGTAATCCAGCTACTCCAGATGATGATTTTGATGGAGATGGATATGGGTTAGCAAATGATTGTGATGATAATAATCCCTCGATAAATCCTGGTATGACTGAGGTGCCCTATAATGGGATAGATGATGACTGTAATCCTATAACTCCAGATGATGATATCGACGGTGATGGGTTTGACATGGCATCAGACTGTGATGATAATAATCCCTCCATAAATCCTGGTATGACTGAGATCCCTTACAACGGAATCGACGATGATTGTAATCCAGAATCTCTTGATGACGATTTAGATAACGACGGCTATGGAATAGTGGATGATTGCGATGATACTAATGCAAATATTAATCCTGATCAATTAGAGGTAGTTTATAATGGAATAGATGATGACTGTAATCCTGTAACGCTAGATGATGATCTAGATCAAGATGGGTTTCCTATAGCAATGGATTGTGATGACAATAATGCTTCTATAAATCCTAATGCAGTAGAAATTTTAAGTAATGGTATCGACGAAGACTGTGACGGTTTAGATAATACCAGTGCGATTTACGAGTTAGATCAAGTAGTTGTTGAAATTTACCCTAATCCAGTAGATGATATTTTATACGTAACGATAAATGGATCTGATCTAGATTTTCAAGTACGTATTTTTGACATCTCAGGTAAGGAGCTAATTAGAAAGGTAAACGAAAACATTTTGGATGTTAGGTCATTATCTGCTGGTACTTTCATATTAGAATTAGTCTCATTGCAAACTGGGAAAAGAATTATAGAACGGATTGTAGTAGAGTAGAGAGTCTGCTTTGGGGAATTGGAATTTTCTTACTTCATGGATTTTAAATACCCGCTGTGTTACTAGTACTGGAACCATACATCGACAGCTCCTCCATCATTTGCAGGTATGTTATGATAGACCTCTGGATAATCTCCAAGGATGTGTAGAACTTCTGCTTTTAGCTGACCTGTACCTTTGCCATGGATTATTTTTACGGTGTGGCGACGCAAAGTAATGGCATCTTTTAGATATTGCTTACATGCTTTGATTTGATAGTCTAGAATTCGCTCAGGTTTTGCTTCTTTTAAATTAGGACTTAGCTTTTCTATGTGTAGATCCAGTTCGGATGTAATATTTTTAACGCTCTGTTCTTTAAGTTCTAAGAATTCTAATGTCTTTTTTGGTTTAGGAAGTGTATAGGATTCTAGATCTGAGGAGATAACTTCTTTTTTCTTTTGATGTACTTTGATGATCGCAATATCATTTCCTAACTTGCCCTCGTAAGTACCGATCTCTAGTGTGGATCGTATTTTTACATGATCTCCGATCCATAAACTGCTTAAATCCATTATTCTGTTTTATGAAGAATACATCTGTCTCGAAATATATAAACTCTTTATCACAAGAAGAGTTGCAAAAGGAAATTTTAATGCTTTTAAAAAAAATTCCTGCAGTAAAAGAGTATTACAAAATGGAATTAGGTTCTGTAAAAGAAAGAGAGCAATTATATAAAAAAGTAAAGCTAGAAATCACAAAACGTTATGCTACTAAAAGTTATCGTAAACCAAGAAAACCTCGTATTCAAAAAATAAACAAATTACTCACAGAGATGAAAAAGAAAAGCATCTTTGATCATGAGTTGGTGGATCTATATTTATTCGATATCGAGACGTGTATTCGTTTCTCGATCGAATATGGAGTAGTTACGATAGTGATGCAAAATCATATTGATCAGGTATATGAAAAGGCAGATGCACTTATCCAAGAGAGTAAACTAGAAGATATGTTTGAGGAGAGAACAAATTGGATTAAAGATAATCGGCAATTGTTTTGAGTTATTTATTTAAAACTTAGAGTTTATAAAGAAATAGGTTTCTGTTTCTTTTGTTTTTTTATGTGTACCACACAGGCACAGAGCACACAGGGATTTTTTAAAACTGACAATATCAAACTTTAGATTTGTAATGATTTAGGTACTCATTCTTTGAGATTTATTCGATACACGCAATATGGAATTTACAGACTATTTTAGAAGTGTATGATAAACTTTCGCATTAGCATATCATTTCTACATTATCAAATTATCCTTACTCTTCTTCCGAACTGGCAGTAGCTTTTTTCTTGTCATCTTCTGAGTCAGGAACCATGAGACCTTTTTCGTTTAAGAAATTAAACCACTTGATCACTTTTTTAATATCAGAGATATGTACTCTATCTTCATCATATTCTGGAAGTACTTCTCTAAAGTAATTATGGAGGTCTTGACTACTAGATTTAAGATCTATAGGCGGTTTTGCCATCATAGAAATAAAAATATCTTTTAGTGGAGCAGTGTCTGTATCTGTGTAAATAGAGCAAGTTTCCAGGGGCGTAAACTGATGCTTACGGATCGAGCAAAACTTAGTTGCTCCTTTATCCATATCCGCTACTAGTAATCCATTAGATCTATTTCCGACCATGTTATATAATCCTGGCAGTCCACTTACGGCAACTATATTTTCTAAATTCATTGTTTCTTTTTTAATAGTCTAATAATTCAGACAATTTTGATTCTAATCTTTCTATCGGCAAAAATAAGTTTTCTAAATTCTTAGCAAAAGGAACTGGCGTATTTAAACTTGCAACTCTCATAACAGGTGCGTCTAAATGCTCAAATAAATGTTCAGAAATATAAGCTGATATTTCTCCACCTAGACCACCGACCATTACATCTTCATGTAAGACTAGTGCTTTATTGGTTTTTTTAATAGAGGCTGTTATAGTATCGTAATCGATCGGAGATAATGTTCTGAGATCGATGATTTCTACATCTAGATTTTTTTCTTCCACTAATTTTTTTGCCCATAAGACTCCTAGTCCATAGGTAATGATCGTTGCCTCTGTCCCTTCATTGGCGAAAGCCGCCTTACCTATCTCCGTCGTATAATAGTTAGTCGGTACTTCTTCAGAGGTAGATCGATATAGTGCTTTATGTTCAAAAAACATGACCGGATTAGGATCTTCTAAAGAAGCTAGTAAAAGTCCTTTTGCATCGATAGGGTTAGAAGGGTAGACCACTTTTAGACCTGGGGTATGGGTAAACCAAGCTTCGTTAGTTTGAGAGTGGAATGGTCCCGCACCTACAGATCCACCCGTGGGCATACGGATCACCATGTCCGGAGCATGGCCCCAGCGATAGTGTAATTTTGCAGCGTTATTAACAATCTGGTTAAATCCACAAGTCACAAAATCAGCAAACTGCATCTCGATCATAGATTTAAAACCTCTTAGACTTAGACCGATCCCGATCCCTATGATTGCACTTTCGCAGAGCGGAGTATTACGGACACGGTCTCTACCGTATTTTTCCATAAAGCCATCTGTGATCTTAAATACACCACCGTAATCAGCAATATCCTGACCCATAAGAATCAGATTTTTATTTTTATTCATAGCCTGATCTAGTGCATCGGAAATGGCATCGATCATACGCATCTCCTTTTTTCTGGATCCAGGCTCTTTTAGTTTAGGGGTGTATTCCTGAAAGATAGCTTGCGATTCTTTATCTACAGATGAGTCGATTTGACTTTCGTCGAATGCAATTTTTAGGTTAGAAGATATTTCTTCTGTTATCTGAGAGCGGAGATCAGTGATGTACTTTTTAGTGATCAGTTTTTCCTTGAGTAGATATTTTTCAAAATTGGCAATAGGGTCTTTTTTTGCCCATGCATCCATTAGTTTTTTAGCGACGTATTTTGTTCCTGATGCCTCTTCATGACCTCTCATCCGGAACGTTTTGCATTCTATCAACCACGGTTCAGGTTTTTTTCTGATCTGCTTAGCAATTTTAGAAATCGTCTGATATACTTCGACAATATTATTACCATCTATAATGGCTGTTTTCATTCCATAGCCGATAGCTCTATCTGATAAATCTTTACAGTTATACTGCTCTTCTGAAGGTGTAGATAATCCGTATCCATTATTTTCTATAACAAAGATGGAAGGTAGCTGCCATACTGCTGCCACATTTAAAGCTTCATGAAATTCTCCCTGACTTGTGCCGCCTTCCCCTGTAAAAGCGAGAGAGACTTTAGGTTGTTTTTTAAGTTTATGAGCCATAGCTATTCCCGCAGATAAAGATAACTGCGGACCTAGGTGTGAGATCATACCGACTACATTATAGTCAGGAGCCCCAAAATGAAAAGATCGATCTCTTCCTGTAGTAAATCCAGATGCTTTACCTTGCCACTGACAAAACAGTCTATGTAATGGAATATTACGACTGGTAAAAACGCCTAGATTACGATGCATCGGGAAGATCATCTCATCTTCCTCTAGAGCAACGGTACATCCTACAGCGATAGCCTCTTGACCGATTCCAGAAAACCATTTTGATATTTTCCCTTGTCTCAGTAAGATCAGCATTTTCTCTTCTATCATTCTAGGCTTAAGCATAGCAGCATAAAGCTCTAATAATGTAGATTTAGATATTCTTGTTTTAGTATAATCGAGTTTTCCTTGCGGTGCAGCGGGCATCTTTTATATTTTGCCGCTAAAGTAGTACTAGCTTAACACTTGACGAAGGATCGATATAGATTTTAAATCTTTAAAATTGTCTAAATGGAGCTGATAAAACTGGATTAACTTATCTAATAATGACGCTCTAGATGCTCTATCTGAGTGGATTAGATGGATTTCTGTTTTATGACTTTGCGTCAATCTAAAAATCAGTTTACTCAGATCGGGATCGATACAATATTTATTCTCTTGATCATGGTGTATAAATTGACCTTCGTAAGTATCGAAAATCGGAGTTTCAGCAGAGTAATTTTCTCTGGGTTTGAAACCTAATTTTTCGCTGAGATCGAGTAGATATTTTAAAGTCAAATTACCCACTGAATTAGGGGTCTGATCGAGGAATAAAAACCAGTCAGTCAGAAAACTATATAGTTCCAGGTTTTGTTCTTTTTCTTTTATCGCATTACGAGTTACTTCCATTAGTAACATACCGATAGAGCTCTTTACCACGTCTCTAGATATGTTTTTATAAATGTACTTAGGATGGGCTTCTGTAATTCTGGATAGGGCATCATTTTGTTTATCATAAGCGACTAGACTTATGATATTCATGACCTGATAAATACCGGCTTTAGATTTAGATCGAGATTTTCTGACGCCACTTATGATATAAGATCGCAGACCATGGAGCTGTGTGTAGATATCTAGGATGAGACTTGTCTCAGAGTATTTTTTAGATCTTAGAATTATCCCTTCTGTTTTTACTATCGCCACCAGTTATCAATTTAAGTCTAAGATAAATTTATATTTTTTAATCAACTAGATTTGAGATCCAAGTCTCAAGTTCTAAATCCCAAATCCCAAATCCCAAATCCCAAATCCCCAGCTATAAGTCTCAAGTAGAATGTAGGAGGTAATAAGGAACAAGATTTTTTCTGGTTTTAAAGAATTGTTTGTTTATAATCCAAACTTGCTTCACCAATTACCAAATACTAAATCAAAACTCCCATCCATCTATCGGGGGATCCTGCTTATACTTTTTCTTACTGGCTATTCGTTGTTTTTGTCTTTCCAGAATCAGTTTACTCAGTGCTAGATTAGGAGCATCGCTTTCGTTTAAGAGTGCTTGTTTTATTTTTTTTTCTTGGATATCTAAACGATATAAATAGCTAAATAAGAGGTCTGAATTTTGAGTCATCAGTTCGGTAACTCTATTTTCTATAAGTAAAAGCATCTGCTCATCAGACATGTCTTCTGTAAGATTGATAGCTAGAGTAGATTGTATTAAGCTGTTATTTCCTGAATCCAATGATTTTTTTTTAAACAGATTTATTTAATGTAAGTTAAAGACTAACTTGTTTTGATTAGTTCTTTTATCTCTTCTATATAATTTCTCATTGGCGAAAGCCTAGGTACTTTATTTTGTGCTCCTAATTTACCTTTCTTTCTCAGCCATTCTTCAAAAATTCCTTGAGGAGCTTTATGTATTTTGAGATTTTCTAACGCTATATTTTTATAACGTTTTGCCTGGTAGTCTGAGTTCACTTCCTGGAGACAATCGTCTAAAACTTTTTGGAATAAATCTATATCCCGAGGCTCTTTCCCAAATTCAATAATCCATTCATGTCCTCCCTTGCGTGTACTATCCATAAAAACCGGAGCTACTGTATAATTGTTTACGCGAGCATTTACTTTGTGGCAAGCTAAAGATATCGCTTTGTCCGTATCACTGATCATCACCTCTTCTCCAAAGGTATTTATAAACTGTTTTGTTCTGCCAGTGATTTTAAATCGATAGGGATTTTTAGAGGTAAATCGGATCATATCACCTAATCTATATCTCCATAAACCTGCTACTGAGGAAATTACTAATTCGTATTTAGTATCCAGACTGATGTCTTGTAAAGAGACTGTATCGGGATTAGGAAAATCTATATTATGATCTTCTATAAATTCGTAAAAAATACCATTTCCGGTAAGTAATAAAAGGTCATCATTGTTAAGATCATCCTGGACGCCAAAATAGCCTTCGGAGGCATTATAAACTTCCATATAATCTAGATCAGGACATGGTAAATATTCGTTAAACTGTTCTATATACGGTTCAAAACCGACACCTCCATGAGCATATAGTTTTAATCCTGGCCACAACTCACAAATATTAGAAGCACCTGATAGCTCTAAAAGTCTACGAAATAATACCACTATCCATGTCGGTACACCTCCGATAAGATACATATCCTCATGGATGAGTTGCTGAGCCATCAGTTCTATTTTTTCTTCCCAGTCATCCATTAATGCGATTTTAAAATTAGGAGCATAAAATCGTTTGGTATATTCTGGTAGATTATCGATCATGATGGCCGACACATCTCCGATCCGTTTTCCATTAGATAACTTCTTTAAGGAGCCTCCCATCAATAGATTTTTTTTGCCAAAAATATTGGCATCAGCCTGATGATTATAGATGCAGCTGGTGGCGTCCCATCCTGAGGCTCTGAGGTTTTTAAATATCAGATCTTTAGATACAGGTAGGTATTTACTTTTATCTTCTGTGGTTCCTGACGACTTAGAGAAATAGTCGATGCTTCCCGGCCAGATCAAGTTATTATGACCATCCATGACCTCCTGGAACATATTTTTTACACTGTTATAGTCTGTAAGGGGACAGCTTTCTTGATATTCCCTGTGGCTAGTTATCGAGCTAAAATCATGCATTCGACCGTAAGTCGTACCCTTTGCTTTTTCGATAAGCGTTTTAAATTGCTGATTATTTAAAGCTACGCCATGATCATGTATACCCAGTATTCTGGAATACCGATAGGCCAGATAGGCTCGTAAAGCTGTATTTAATGATTTATGTAACAACTAATAATGATGCTTTATAACACTTAAAAATATGAAAGCTTATTAATTTAATTGTTAACAAACCTTTAATCTACTTGTAAGCGATAACATAATTCCTCATTTTTACATTATAATTATGATGAGACGCGTAACTAACCTATATATCGTAAAATCGATGTTCATCGGATTGTTCTTTTTTTTAGGACTATCCCTAAACGGGCAAGAAGAAATCATAGAAATAAAAAATGGATCTTTTGAGGATGTTCCTCATAGAGGTGACTTTTTAGGTGGTGGCATTATCAGCTGGTACGACTGCGGAAAAGTTGATTTCCCTAATGAAACTCCTCCTGATATACATCCTAAAGATTTCTGGGAAAATACTACTCCTCCATCTGATGGAAAGACTTACCTAGGAATGGTTGCGAGAAGAAATGAGACTTATGAGTCTGTATCACAGAGACTAACTACACCACTTAGGGGAGGTTCCTGTTATAGTCTAAGTATAGATTTATGTCAGTCACCTAGATATGTTAGTGCCTCACGAGATCTAAATGGTAAAATGGATAGCGGTAAAACAAATTTTACTAAACCTATCGTATTGAGATTATGGGGTGGATCGGGTTATTGTGATCAAAGACAATTACTGGCAGAATCTACACCTATAAGCCACTCCGATTGGAAGACCTATGCATTTAATTTTAAGACGAGTAAAGAATTTAGACATATTACTGTAGAAGCTTTTTATAAGACTCCAGTATTACTTCCTTATAACGGTCATTTACTTATCGATAACTTATCAGATATTACGATGATCGATTGTCCAGATGAGGAATTTGCTGGGATCGCGTATCCGGAAAAACAAGAAGTTATAGCAGCTGTTATACCTCCTCATAAAAGGACTAGTAAAAAACCAAAGAAGACAAAAACTACTAAAAAAGAAGAATCTAAATCTTCTACTGTAGCATCTGTATCAGGGCCTAAACCTTCTAAGGCAAGTCCCACAGTTACTAAAGCTAAACCGTCAGCAAAGAAAAGAATCCTAGCCGAGCTAGATCGTAAAAGTATTAAGAAAGGGCAGACTATAAATATTGAAAAATTATTTTTCCAGGCGGACACATCTGCGATTAATGATGATTCCTATCCGGTACTAGAGGAGGTATATGGCTTTTTAAATGAGAACAGAGATGTAATCGTAGAGATCGGAGGTCATACTAATAACATACCAGATCATGCCTATTGCGATAAGCTTTCTATGCAACGTGCTAGAGAAGTTGCTAATTTTTTAGTCAATAAAGGGATACCATTAGACAGAGTAAAATATAAAGGCTATGGAAAGCGAAAACCGCTAGTCAGTAACAAAACTGCAATGGGGCGTAAGCGTAATCAGCGTGTAGAGATAAAGATATTATCTATGGATAGCTAATACTAAATCAAGAAATCTCAAAACCCAGACTTTTTAAATCTTTCCAATAGTTAGGATAAGACTTAGTCACTACACCTGGATTTTCTATTGTGATGTTATGCAATAGTCCGAATGGAGCAAAAGACATCGCCATTCGATGGTCCTGATAAGTAGTGATAGAAATAGGCTCGCTACTTTTAGTTTTACCTTGTAACATATGATATTCCTTACCTGATTTCTGGGCAAATTTCTGAGTTGGTAATTTAGAAAAAGAGACACCCAGTTTTTTTAGTTCGGTTTTAAGAGCAGTGATGCGATCCGTCTCTTTTATCGCAAGAGTCTGTAATCCTGTAAATAACCCACTTATCCCTAATCCTGCACAAATTGTAGATATGGATTGTGCAATATCAGGATGCGTTAAAAAATCATTTTCTAACATTGGAGTTAGACCTTTATTACTTTTAGTCAGGTGTAAACGATCATTTTTAAAGTATGAGCTTACGCCAATATTATGTCCGATTTTTTGAATAGCCTGATCTCCCTGAAGACTATTTTCTAATAAGCCCTCTACAGTTATATTACATTCTTTTGATAATGCTGCAATGATGTAATAATAACTCGCAGCAGACCAGTCAGCCTCTACAGTAAATGTTTTTGCTTGATAAGATTGCGGTGCAATGGAAATCAGATTATTTTCCCAGGTACTATCTACTCCAAATTCTTGCATCAGGGATAAGGTCATTTCTATATAAGATCGAGAAACAAGATCACCCTTTAAATGTATGTCCAGTCCATCCGGTAAAGATGGAGCGATGAGACAGAGAGCTGAAATAAACTGACTAGATATCTCTGAGTTTATGGATACGGATCTGTTTTTTTGTCCTTTAAAAGGGCCTATCCATAATGGCGGATAACCTTCTTCTCCCGTGTAATTTATCTCAGTACCGATATGGTTTAGTGCTTTTACTAGAGGTCCTATAGGTCGCTGTAGCATTCTTTCTGAACCAGTAATATTTTGTGATCCATCTGTTATACTTAGAAACGCAGTCAGAAAACGTATACTCGTACCCGCATGACCCATGTTAAAGTCACATTCGATTTGAGTATTTAAATTTTGTAAAGCTTTATTTAAAACTACAGTATCATCAGATGGAGATAGGTTTTTTATATCAAAATCCTGATCACATAATGCTCTTATAAGTAAGATACGATTAGAGATACTTTTAGACCCTTCCAATGTAATATTTCCACTGATGATTCCAGTGGGATGATGTACGGCATATTTATTTATGGCCATATAATCGTAATTTCCTCTTTAAGGTCTGTAGAAAGACTATTAGCTACGGGACAGTGTCGAGCAGCTCCTTCAAGTATTTTTTTCTCCTTATCTGTATAGCTATTATTAGGCATTTTTATTTCTGCGATGATACTGGATATGCGACGCGGATCAGAAGCCATAACTTTAGTTACATGTACTTCTGCTCCTTCTATATCAATATCCGATGCTTTAGCTTTTATACCCATTATCGTTAGTATACAACTACCTAGTGCTGTAGCTACCATGTCTGTCGGCGAAAAAGATTCTCCTTTTCCATGATTATCTGTCGGAGCATCAGTAACGAATACTGTTCCTGATTTTATATGCGTGGCTTCTGTACGCAAGTTGCCTTTATAAATTACTTTTGAAGTCATTCTTCTTCGGCTTTTCGTTCAGCTTTTTTTAGTTCGGAGTGAGCCTCGTATCTCTTAATAATTTCTTTTACTAGTCTATGTCTTACGACGTCTTCGGCACTAAGATTTACTCTTCCTATGCCATGTACTCCTTGTAATAAATCTAGAGCTTGGAATAATCCCGAACGCTGATGTCTAGGTAAATCGATTTGTGATAGATCTCCAGTAATGATACATTTTGCATTGGGCCCCAGCCTAGTTAAAAACATTTTGATCTGTGCTGATGTACAGTTTTGTGCTTCGTCTAAAATGATAAATGCATTATCCAGGGTACGACCTCTCATAAATGCGAGAGGAGCAACTTCGATAATACGATTATCCATAAAAAACTTTAGCTTTTCTGTCGGTAGCATATCATCTAGAGCATCGTATAACGGTCTTAGGTAGGGATCGACTTTATCCTTAAGATCACCAGGTAAAAATCCTAGACTTTCTCCAGCTTCTACAGCTGGTCTTGTGAGAATTATTTTTTTAACGATTTTATTTTTCAGGGCTTTCACGGCTAAGGCTACACCAGTATATGTTTTTCCTGTACCGGCTGGTCCTATTGCAAATACGATGTCATTGTCACCAGCTAGGTCGACTAGTTTTTTCTGGTTTTTAGTTTTTGCTTTGATCGGTTTTCCGTTTCTGCCATGTACTATAGTCCCATTAGACGCTCCATTACTAAGTTTATTATCAAAGGGATTATTTCCGTTTAGTAGATCTTCTATGGTTTGCATGGTCAACTCTCTTTTATCTTTCAGGATACGCACCATCAGTTCGACAGCAGACTTTGCTTTCTGGGTATCACCTCTCTCTCCGACTAGTTTTAGGTTAGAACCTCTGGAAGTAAATTTTACATCCGGAAAGGCCTTTTTTAAAAGGTTTAGCTTTTTATTTTTTTCTCCATAGAGGTCGATAGGGTCTATGTCTTGGATTGTTAGGATAATTTCGCTCAATAGAGTTACGTGTTTTATTAGTTTTGTGTAAATATTCAAATTTTTGTTTGGTCATAATAAAAACGAAAGAGAAACTTTTAAAGTTTAATGATATACTTATAAAATGCAAATAGTCAGCCTTACTACAGATTTTGGAATTAGAGATCACTACGCCGCTGTATTAAAGGGCTCCATACTTTCTAGAAATAAGAATGTAAATATCATCGACGTCAGCCATCAGGTGGAAACTCATGATATCGTGCAGGCTGCTTTTTATTTAGAAAACGCCTTAGAAGCTTTTCCAGTAGGATCTATCCATGTAGTTGCCGTTTTTTCTTACTATACTAAGCATTATGAGGTCATATCCTTTACTAAAAATGGTCATCATTTTATCGGTCCTAATAATGGCATTTTTACATTAATATTTCCAGAATTAGATGAGTCTGAGATTAATAAAATCCAATTTACAGGTATACAAAAGCATAGTCTGCAAGAGTGTATTGCTCATGGTGTTGCTTGTATTTCTCATGGATTATCGCG